>NZ_JBHVPG010000042.1:16640-78499 GCF_042887545.1 Streptomyces sp. NPDC057939 | reverse complement strand
GCGCGTTTTGGTGGGTGGGGGGCCGGGGGGGGTGGGGGCGGGCGCGGGGGGGCGGCCGGGGGGGGGGGGGGCCCCGCCCCCCCCCCACACCGGTGTCCACGGGCCGGCGGAATGCCGCGGGTCGAAAGGCGCCGTGGTGCCGGTGGGGCCCGCCCGGCCGTACCCGTCGGATCCTGTCGGGCGCGCGGGCCCGACGGGATCCGAGAGGATCTACGGTCGCGGCAGTGCGGGACCCGCCGGAACCTGCGCGACGGGCGGACGGACTGGCATCGGGGCCTGCGCGACGGGCGGACGGACCGGCATCGGGGCCGGGACGTGGGGCAGGCCTTCCGCGGTGGCTCGATCCCGGGGCGGCTGCGGCTCCGAAGTCCGGGTCAGCAGCAGGACGCCGCGGGTGGCGGCGAGGGCTCCCCCGGTCGCGAGGAGGACGCCGACCGCACCACCCTGGAGCCGTTCGCCGAGCAGGACCATGCCGATCGCGGCGGCGGCGAGCGGGTTGGCGAGGTTCACGACGGCCAGCGGGGCCCCGAGGCCGCCCCGGTACGCGCGCTGGGAGAGCAGCATGCCGCCCACCGCGAAGACGGCCACGAGCAGGGCGACGGCGGCGACCCGGAAACTGAGCAGGGCGCCGCCCCGACCCGCCGCGACGGCCACGGTCTGGGTCAGCGCGGAGGCGGCGGCGGAGGCCAGCCCGGAAGCGGTCGCGTGCCGCAGCCCGGTCCGGGGGTCCTTGCGGGCGGTGAGCAGCAGGATCACGGCCGCGGTTGCCCCGGAGACGGCGAGGGCCTCGGCGAGGGTGAGGGTGTCGTCGGGGGCGGGGCCGGAGGCGGGGAGGAGGAGCAGCCCGAGCCCGGCGACGGTGGCGGCCGTGCCCCGCCACTCGGTGGCCGCGACCCGTCGCCCGGCTCCTCGGGCGCCGAGCGGGACGGCGGCCACCAGGGTGAGCGCGCCGAGGGGCTGGACCAGGGTGAGGGGGCCGTAGCGCAGGGCGGCGGCGTGCAGGAGGGCGGCGGCGGCGTTCAGCCCGGCCGACCACCACCAGGCGCCGTTGCCGAGGAGGGTCTTGGCACTACGGGCGACGGCCCGGCGGGCGAGGCGTTCCTGGGCGACGGCGGCGGCCGCGTAGGTCACCGCGGAGGCCAGGCAGAGGACGACGGCGAGGGCGGTGGCGTTCACCGCCCGGCCCCCCTCGTCCCGGAGGCCGCCACGGCCACGCCGCCCGGACCGGCCGCGGGAGCGCCGCCCCGCGCGCGGGCGGGCACCACGACGCGACCCGGTGCGCCGTGCGGGGGTGCGTCACCGTGCCCGGAGGCCGGTACGGCGCCCTGGGCGGGACCGGGCCCGGCCGACGCGATCGGCACGCGGCTCCCGACGGGCGCCACGTCCCGCACCGGAGCCGGCCCGACGGGCTGTTCCACCGGCGCAACCGGCCCGACCGGCCCGACGGGCACCGCCGGCGTGACCGGCCCGACCGGCGCAACGGCCTCGACCGGCGCGGCCGCCCCGACCGGCCGGGGAACCAGCAGGAAGGCACCGCCCAGCAGGGCGGTCGCCACGAGGGCGTCGAGCCAGTAGTGGTTGGCCGTGCCCACCACCACGAGCAGGGTGACGAGCGGATGCAGCAGCCACAGCACGCGCAACCGCGAGGACGTCGCGGCGATCATGCCGAGGGCCAGCATCAGGGCCCACCCGAAGTGCAGCGACGGCATCGCGGCGAACTGGTTCGCCATGGTGTCGGTGGCCGGGGCGGCCCCGTAGACGGAGGGACCGTAGACCAGGCCGGTGTCCACCATGCGCGCGGCGTCCAGCATCCGCGGGGGCGCGAGCGGGAAGGCGAGGTGCAGCACGAGGGCGGCGCCGGTGAGGAGCGCGAGGACCCGCCGGGTCCACAGGTAGTGGGCGGGCCTGCGCAGGTAGAGCCAGATCAGGAACAGGGCGGTCGCCGGGAAGTGCACGGCCGCGTAGTAGGTGTTCGCCGTGTGCACGATGGCGTCCGAGTGCAGGAGGAGCCGCTGTACGGCGCCCTCACCCGGCAGGCGCAGGGCGCGTTCGGCGTCCCACACCAGATCGGCGTTGCGGAAGGCCTCGCCGGTGCGACCCGTGGAGAGCGTCCGGCCCGCCTTGTAGACGGCGAACAGTCCCGCGACGAGCAGCAGCTCGCGTATGAGCCGGCGCCTTTCGTCCTTCTTCCCGGCGGCGCGTGGCCCGCCGGGTGTGGTGTGGGAGGTCATCCCCCGGTCTCACTTCTTTCGGGTGTCCTGCTGGTGGTGCTGCTGGTGCTACTGGTGCTGCTTCCGGCCGATGGCGGGAGGGACCGCGACGGGGTGACCGCCGGCCGGATCCGATCCGCATCGACACGCCAGTGTATCGATACATTGGCGTATCGATACGCTGGTGTTCCGATAGCCTTCGTGAGCCGTACACTCGGAGCACGGAACAGGCCGCCCGGAAGCCGCGAGGAGAGCCCACCCCCATGACGTCGACGCCGCAGGTCACCGCGCGCCGCTCCAAGATCAGCCCGGAGCGCGAGCAGGAGTTCTACGACGCCGTCCTGGACGCCCTGCGCGAGCACGGGTACGAGGCCCTCACCATGGAGGGCGTCGCCGCCCGCGCCAGCTGCGGCAAGTCCACGCTCTACCGGCAGTGGCGGACCAAGCCGCAGCTCGTCGCGGCTGCCCTGCGCGCCGGCAGGACCGACCGCACGCTGGCCAGCGTGGACACGGGAACCCTCGTCGGGGACCTGCGGGAGGCCGCCCGCATCGCGGCCGGCACCTCGGGCAGCGACACCCGGCTCACCCAGGCCCTGGGGCACGCCGTCCTCAGCGACGAGGAGTTGCAGCGCGCGCTGCGCGAAGCCCTGGTGGAACCCGAGCTCGCCGCCTTCGACGCGATCGTCGCGCGGGCGGTGGCGCGGGGCGAGATCCGCGCGGACCACCCCGCGGTGGAGTTCCTGCCGGCGCAGCTGATGGGCGTGCTGCGCATCCGGCCCGTGCTCGAAGGCCGGTACGCCGACGCCGACTACCTGGTCAGGTTCGTCGACGCCGCGCTGCTGCCGGCACTCGGCATCACCCCCTGAACCGGTGGGCCGCCGTCCACGATGACCGGACGGCGACCCGCTCGCGCTGCCTCGTGGGGACGGCGGCAGCGCACCACCGGACGGGGTGGCGGTCACTCCCGAGCAGAGTGACCGCCACCCGGTCCGTACGGGTCACCGGGAGGCGCCCGGAATCAGCCGCGTACGGCTCCCATGACCCGCGCGAACTCCTGTGGTTCCACGTCGAATCCGTGCGGCCGCGCCTCCAGGGCCCAACCGCCGTGCGTGTCGCGGACGAACTCGGCGACCCGGGCCGCCGTCGCGTCCGCGACCCCCGCGAAGTCGGTCTCGGCGAGGTTCTCGTAACCCTCGCGGATCCGCAGTCCGGTACCGGCGACCGCGGCGAAGGTCTTGCGCACCGCCGGGTCCGCGGCGCCGGAGTCCTGGATCACCACGCCGACCACGACGCGGCCCAGCTCGGGTGCCAACCGGTCCAGTTCGAGGACCATCACCTCGTCGAAACCGAAGCCCTGGCCGGTACGACTGTCCCGGCTCAGGGTGATGGTCCCGTCGGGCGCCCGGCTGCCGAAGTGCACCAGGTAGACGGGCTCCCCCTGCGGGTCGGCCGCGGCGTACACGGCGGCGACGATGTCGAGGTCGTTGGCGGGTGTGCCGGCCGGACTCGGGTCCCAGCGCAGGGCTATCTCCACCTTGGCCAGGCTCTTGCGTACTCCGCTCACCGAACTCCCCCTCCGCTCGGGCGCTTTGGCCCGTGTTGCCTGATCCACACTGCCCCGCCATGCTGTCACGGCCGGTCCATCCCGGTCCGGACGACCGTACGTTCCCGGCCAGTCGCAGCCGCCCGGGACGGCCGGGGCGGAACGGGGGAACGAGCGGCGGCCGCCCTCGGGTGGGATCGGGAATTCCCCACCGCCGGCGGCGCGCTCCCGCCGACTCCGGCGGCGACGGCGCTCAGGCAGCCCCTTCCGCGTCGTCGGGTCCGGCGCCCTCCTCCATGTCGTACGGATGATCCGTGTCGTCCGGAGCGTCCCGATCGTCCCAGTGGATCTCCTCGGGGACGTTGCCCGACAGGTGGGTGACCCCTCCCTCCCGGGAGCCCGGGCCGCAGAGGTCGGGGAGGCCGGGGAGGTCCGCGGCGAGGTCCGGTGGGAAGTACTCGTCCCCGGTGTCCGGAAAGAGGTCCTCCTCCCCGCAGTCCACGGCGTACGCCAACTGGTCCTCGCGGTCCACGTACCACTCGCGGATGTCCCGCATCCCGTCGAACCGGGGGCAGCCGATGCCGGGGAAGGCCTGCTCCACGAGGGGTCGCAGGAAGGCCAGATCGGTCCGCCCGTAACAACGCGCCACCTGGGGCAGCGACAGCCCTTCCCCGTCGACGACGTCGATCCGGCCACCGGCGGCGATCAGCGCGCGGACCAGGGCGGCTGAGCCGCCGTCGTGAACGGCGCTCCCGAGCGGCGTGGTTCCGGCCGCGTCCTCGTCCTCCAGGCCGAGCCCGGCCGCGAGCAGCCTGGGCAGCAGTTCCTCGTGGTCGAGCAGCGGCAGCAGGTGCAACAGCCCCCGCCCCTTGGCGTCCCGGACCCTCGGGTCGACCCCCGCGTCCAGCAGGGCGAGCACGGCGGGGGCGTCACCGTGCTGGAACCGCTGCAACAATTCGTCGCGTTCGGCCCGCAGGGCGCGCGGCAGCCGCCCCTTGCCCGAGGTCCATGCCTCCCGCACGGCGAAGCACCCGACGGCGGGCCCGCCCGACTCCCGCAGGGCGCGCTCCCGTCGCCGGTCCTGTTCGTCGTGCGGGATGTCGAGTACGCCGCCCCGCGAGCGCACCTCGTGCCACTGGCCCGCGCAGCGCACCCGTACGGGGCGCGGTGCGGCGGGGTCGGGCGGGCCCGCGGCCGGTCCGGCGTCGGGGAAGAGGGCCGCGCCGACGAGCGGGTGCAGGGCGCGCCGGTCGAGCCGGCCGGCCCGGACCAACTGGAGGTCGGGCAGCGGCTGCCAGGCGTGGTCGGGCAGCCGGGTCGCCCCGCGGGGCAGCCGCTCCCCCGGGGATCCGACCCGGGCCGACAGCATCGCCCCCGAGCCGGGGTCGGCGGGCTCCAGCCGGACCGGGCAGCGCCGATGGGGGACGAAGTGGAAGCGGTCGCCCGCGCCCGCGGCGGCGTACCGCCGGGCCTCGTCCGCGATCCTCGACGGGTCCACCACGGCCACCCGCAGGGCCTCCAACTCGTTGCGGAGTGCCTGGGCGAGGTACGGCACCTCCGGGAGGGTGGTGTCCAGGGCGATCCCGGCGACGGCAAAGGCCTCCTCGGTCTCGCCCCGCGCCTGGAGGACGGCGCTCCACTCGGCGCGCCCGGCCGGGTCGGCGGCTCCCGGGTCCGCGGTGGGCAGTTCCTCGGGGGCGAGCGGGGTGCCGTCGGCGCGGAAGAAGGGCAGCCGGTCGGCGGGACCGGCGTGGGCGCGGAGTTCGGCCGTGTGCCGGGCGTCCCAGAGCCGACGGGCGGCCGTCCAGTCCTCGGTGCTCCAGGCCGGGTGGTGGTCGGCCACCCCGTGCCGGGGAAGCGGGCCGCAGCCGAGCCGCAGCCGCTGCGGGCCGTCCACCATCGCGTGGGTGGTGACGTGGAGGGCCGGAACGCCACGACCGCGCGCCGCCCCGCCGTCGGGGTCGTAGTGGGCCAGTACGATCCGGCGCCCCGGGGCGAGGGTCGTCCGGCCTCCGAGGACCCGGGGCAGGTGCCAGCGCAGCAGATCGGGGGCGAGGTGGCGCAGGTCCCGCTCGACGGCCTCGGCCACGGCTGCGCCGTACCGGGAGGCGACCCGGGGCAGTTCGAAGGTGACCTCCGTGCCGGCGGCGGCGCAGGCGGCGCTCCAGTCCCCGGCCAGGCGGTGCGCGGTGGCCCGTTCGATCGTCCGCCGGGGGACGGCCCAGCGGCGGATCCGCTGCCAGGCCGCCGCGTCCTCGGGGCGCAGCGCTCCGGGGAGCGGGGCGCCCCCCGTCACCGGTACACGCTTCCGATGGCCCGCACGTCGGGGTGGGCGGCCCGGGCCGGACGCAGTCGCTCGGCGAACGAACGCTTGACCCGGCGGGGCGTGCCGGGGCCCAGCCCGATGTGTTCGAGGGGGGCACCCTCGGGCAGCGCGGCGAGCAGGCTCTTGGCGCCGCGCCCGGTGATGCCGGTGTGGCGCAGGTCGAGGCGGCGCAGCGGACTGCCCGGCAGGGCGGCGGCCAAGGCGTACGCCCCTTCGTCCCCGGGCTGGTTGCCGGGCGCGCCGAGGCTGCGCTCGGACAGGGTCCGGCCCAGGTCCAGGGCCTCGATGCCGCCGAGGGCGGCGGCGAGGGCGCGGGCTCCGTCCGCCCCGATGCCGTTGCCGCCGAGCCCGAGACGAACGGGGTGCGCGAGGTCGGCCGCCGCGGCGGCGAGGATCGCGACGCCCTCGTCGCCGAGGTGGTTGGCCGGTGCGTACAGTTCGCGCACCCCGGCGTCGCGGATCAGAGCGGCGAGGAGCGGGGCCTCTTCGGCGGTGAGGCCGTTGCCGCCGAGGAAGATCCGCTCCAGGGGTTCCTCGCGGACGAGGAGGGCGTCGAGGACCAGGCGGACGCCGCCGGCCCCGATGCCGGTGTTGACGAGGTCGAGGGTGCGCAGCGCGGTGTTGCGGCGCAGCAGGGCCGCAAGGGTCCGGGCACCCTCCTCGAACAGGGGGTTCCGCTTGAGCCAGAGGGCGCGGACGGTGGTGTCGTCCGTGAGCGCGGAGGCGAGGGCGAGGGCGCCGTCGGGGCCGATCCGGTTGCAGCCGAGGTAGAGGGTGCGCAGTCCGTGGGCGCCGCGCAGGGAGCCGGCCAGGGTACGGATGCCTTCGTCGGCGAGGGCGTTGGTGCCCAGCAGGAGGTGCTCCGCGTGCGGGGAGGCCCCGGCCGCGGGCAGCAGCAGGGCCGCTCCGGCGGGACCGAGGCCCTGCTTGCAGAGGTCGACGCGGCCGTCCGGGCGCAGGGTGCCGAGCGGAAAGGCCTCGTCCACCTCGACCGGCCGGTTCTCGGCGAGCCGGGCCAACAGGGGGCTCAGGTCCGCCGGATCGGCGAGCGGCAGATCAGGATGTTCGATCGCGGGGCACCGTACGGGCGTCGGCCCTGTCATCACCACTCCACCGCTTCCTTCGCCGGCGCCCGGTGCCCGGCTGTTCGAGGACGAGGCCGTGGCGGCACGCGGACGCGCCCCCGCGACGGGAAGGAGACGCAAGACCGGTCGGATTCGAACCGACGTCCTCCAGCTCGATGCTTGGGCGCGACGACCTCTGCGCTACGACCTTGCTGCGTTGATCATATCGGCCCGGAGATCCACGTTCGATCACACGTTTGAGCGGCTCCCGCGCGGGACAATGTCCGGATGAGCCCGATCCGGGGCGCTTCCTCGACAGCGGGCAGTGCCCGGCGCCTCACTCCGCGCAGACCGTCCCGGCCGACACCCTTCCCCCGCCGGGGCCGGGCCGCCGCAGGATCTTCGGCCGAACCGGATCGTTATCCTCAAGTTTTACTCAGATCTAGTGACGCTGAGCCCGAGACCTTCCTAGCTTCCTCGTACACGTGCGTTCACGTGCGTTCACACGCCGCGGTCCCCCACGTGCCCCGTTCCCGCGATTCACGCCTCCGTGGTTCCGCGTTCCCGAGGAAAGAGTTCAGCATGAAGGTTCCCAAGGCCGGTGCGGTCGCCGCCGCGATCGCCATCGCCGCCACCGCCTCGGGCTGTGCCGGTGAGGACCCCAAGGAGCCCATCGCCATCGGGATCAAGTTCGACCAGCCCGGCATCGGGATGCGGGAGAGCGACGGCACCTTCACCGGTTTCGACGTCGACGTGGCCACGTACATCGCGAAGGAACTCGGCTACAAGCCGAGCGAGATCGAGTTCAAGCAGGTGTACAGCTCCGACCGGGAACTCCTGATCCAGTACAACGAGGTCAAGTTCGTCGCGGCCAGCTACTCGATCAGCGACAAGCGCAAGGAGAAGGTCGACTTCGCCGGCCCGTACTTCGTCGCGCACCAGGACCTGCTCGTCCGCGCGGACGACACCTCCATCACCAAGGGCGAGGACCTCAACACCAAGCGGCTGTGCTCGGTGACCGGCTCCACCTCCGCCGAGAACGTCAAGCGCAACCTCGCCCCGAAGGCGAGCGTGCTGGAGCTCGGCGGGTACTCCGAGTGTCTCGTCGCCCTCCAGGACAACCTGGTCGACGCGATGACCACCGACAACTCCATCCTCGCCGGGTACGCGGCGAAGAAGGGCAACGAGGGCAAGTTCCGGCTGGTCGGGCTGAGCCTGAGCAACGAGAACTACGGCATCGGCGTCAAAAAGGGCGACGGGGACCTTCAGCGCAAGATCAACTCCGCGCTCACCAAGATGGTCTCGGACGGCTCCTGGGAGACGGCCGTGAAGAAGAACTTCGGGCCGGCCAACTACAAGTACGAGCCCGCCCCGCAGGTCACGACGAACGGCTGATCCTCCGGGTCGCGGACCCCCCTGCCCACCACGGGTCGCCCCGACCCGATCACCCGGTCACCCGACCCGATCGCCCGATCCGACCCCACCCCGGGCGACGAGCACCCGCGCCCGCCGGCCGCGGCCCCACGGAGGCCTGCGGACGGCGGGCGCGGCGCTACGCGCCGGGTGCGGCTCGGTTCCGCGGACGGCGGACGGCGGATGCGGTGCTCCCCCGGGGGCGGCGGACGCCGGATGCGGCGCTCCGTGCAGGCGTCGACGGCAGGTCGCACCTCACACCCGGCCCTCGCTCCGCCACCCCACGCCCGAGCCGCGCTCCGGCACCTCGCGCCCCGCAGGTCAGTCCTGCGGCGCCTTGGCGCGCAGCACGGTGAGGAACTCCCGCATCCACGCGGAGTGGTCGGGCCACGCCCGGGCGGAGACGAGCGTGCCGTCGACGACCGCCTCGGAGTCCTCGAAGGAGGCCCCCGCCGCGCGCATGTCCGGCTCCAGCGCGGGATAGGCGGTGACCCTCCGACCGTCCAGCGCCCCGCTCGCGGCGGTGATCAGCGGGCCGTGACAGATCTGCGCGATCGGCTTGTCGGCGTCCGCGAAGCCCGCCAGGATCCGCCGCACCTCGGGGTCGTTGCGCAGGTACTCGGGTGCGCGGCCGCCCGGGACGACCACGGCCGCGTACTCCTCGGGGACCACGTCGGCGAAGGCGATGTCGGCCGGCCAGGTGTAACCCGGCTTCTCCGTGTAGGTGTCGAAGCCCTCCTCGAAGTCGTGCACCACGAAGCGCAGCTTCTTCACGGCGGGCGCGGCGATGTGGACGTCGTAGCCCTCCTCGCGCAGCCGCTGGTAGGGGTAGAGGACCTCCAGCGACTCAGCGGCGTCACCGGTGACGATGAGGATCTTCACTGGCATGTACGGCTCCTGTCGGGGCTGTTCGGGCTCGGTCGGACCCCACCCGGGGCCACCCGTACCCTGCCCTTCGGGAGGGCCCGAAACACCCTCGGGATCTTCACGCCCGACACATGGAATCAACCTGTAGGGCACATGACAATGTGAACCTCGCTCTGCCACCAGACACCCCGCCAACTGCCAGGTCGGGGACGGTGCATGTGGAGAGGTATCCCCCACGTCATGAGAATCTCCCGTTCGGCCACTTGGGCGAGCGCCCTCGCGGCCGCCTCCCTGCTCCTCATACCCGCCACCGCTTCGGCGGTCCAGGACCGGACGGCGGCGGATCCCCACGCCGGCCTCCGCGACACCACCGCGGCCGCCCCGGCCGCAGCCGCGGTCGACCCCTACGCGGACTACTACGCGCCCGCCGCGGGCAAGACGGGCGCGGCCCTGAAGTCCGCCCTGCACGGCATCATCAAGAACCAGTCCAAGGTGTCCTACGACGGGGTGTGGAACGCGCTCAAGGTCACCGACCAGGACCCGGCCAACTCCAACAACGTCATCCTGCTCTACTCGGGCCGCTCCCAGTCCAAGTCCACCAACGGCGGTGGCGCCAACGACTGGAACCGCGAGCACGTCTGGGCCAAGAGCCACGGCGACTTCGGCACCGCCACCGGCCCGGGCACCGACCTGCACCACCTGCGCCCCGAGGACGTCACGGTCAACAGCACCCGGGGCAACAAGGACTTCGACAAGGGCGGCAGCCCCGTCTCCGAGGCCACCGGGAGCTTCACCGACGGTGACTCCTTCGAGCCGCGGGACGCGGTCAAGGGCGACGTCGCGCGGATGCTGCTGTACATGGCGGTGCGCTACGAGGGCGGCGACGGCTTCGCCAACCTGGAGATGAACGACAAGGTCAACAACGGCAGCGCCCCGGCGATGGGCCGGATCAGCCTGCTGAAGCAGTGGCACCAGCAGGACCCGCCGGACGCCTTCGAGCAGCGCCGCAACCAGGTCATCTTCGACTCCTACCAGCACAACCGGAACCCGTTCATCGACCACCCGGAGTGGGTCTCCGCCATCTGGTAGCCGGACCGCGCCCGCGCCTCCCCCGGCCCTCGACCGCCCTCCTCCCCCGCCGGGAGGATCCTCGGCTCAGGGAGTGAAGACCTGGTCCAGGGTGTCGATCGCGGGCCCCTCGCCGGAGCCCCCGTCGGCGCCCAGGTGGTAGCGGAAGACGAGCCCCTGGTCGGGGTGGGCGACGAGCCAGTCGATGAGCTGTTGCAGGGTGATCTTCTGGTTCTCGGTGCTCGCGACGATCGGGGTGACCGCGGTGACCTCGGCATCGGCGGCGATCGGAAGGTACGTCTCCTTGCCCACCGTCTCGAAGGGCGCGCCATCGGTGTCGGGGGCGCCGCAGCCCCAGTTGCCGTGCCTGACGATCAGGCTGTGGAAGCCGCCCTCGGGCGTGTAGCGGTTGACCTGGATCTCGTCCGGGGAGATCGGCATCCGGTGGTCGCAAGTGGCCGCCGGGACCGATGACTTGGGCTTCTTTGCGGGGGTCGTCGCGACGGCGGGCGCCTTGGTCGCGCTCGGCGTGGCCCTCGGCTCCCGCGGAGCCGTCGCCGTCCCGGCGGGCTTCGCCCCGGCCGAGGAGGCCGTGGCCGGGGCGGCGGTCGGCCCGCCGGGCGCCGCCCCGTCGTCACCGGCGCCGCCCCGGCATCCCGAGAGCGCCAACACCCCGCACAGGGCGACGGCCCCCAGAGCCGTCCGTCGGTGTCGTACTGCTCGCATCGTCGTCTCCCTCTGGCCGCTGCCACTCGCCTCCGCCGCGCTGAAGCGTCGCGCGTCAACGTAGCGCCGGGATCCGGCCAGGGCGACGGCTCGATCCCGTTCGTCACCGAGCCGGGATCGCGCCGTTGCCGATCCCGGACGTCCATGACGCCGCCCCCGCCCGGTACGGCCGCGAGCCGACCCGACCGGCCGCGTCGCAGGAGCGGGCGCGGGCGCGGGCGCACTAAGGGGCCCGCAGTCCCGACAGGAGCCGGTCCAGGGCGCGTTCCGTGGCCGGCAGGTCGCCGCCCCTGGCCAGCCAGAGCACGGCCTCGTTCATCGCCCCGGAGAGCAGCCGCGCCAGGGGTTCCACCGGTTGGGCGGGAATGACCCCGGCCGCGGCGAGGGCCGTCAGCGCTTCCGCGAGGTGCCGGGCGGAGTGCTCCTCGTCCAGGGCCCGCCACTCGTCCCAGCCGAGTACCGCCGGCGCGTCCACCAGCAGGATCTGCCGGACCGAGGGGTTGGATCCCGCGGCCAGGAAGGCCCGGCACCCGGCCCGGAGCTGCTCCCAGGGGTCCGCGTGCTCGTCCGCCGCGGCCGCGACCCGCTCCCCCAGCTCGCGCTGGACCTCGGCGACGACGGCCCGGAAGAGCCCCGCCTTGCTGTCGAAGTGGTGGTAGGCGGCCCCCTTGGTCACCCCGACCGCCTGCGCGACCTCGGCGAGAACGACGTGGTGGTACCCGTCGTCCGCGAACCGTCGCCGGCCTTCGGCCAGCAGCGCCCGGCGCGTGGCCTCGCGCTGCTGTGCCCGGTTGACCGCCATCGCACGTACCGCCTTCCCATTTCGCGTACCCGGGGTATGCTAGCCCCAAGGTTCACATACTCCGGGTATGCGAATGGAACGGGCCGGCGCCGAGCTCCGGCCGGACGTGAGGAGACGGTCATGACCAACGCACTCGGCGGCTTCTACCCGGTGATCGCGACCACGGACGTGAGCGCCTCCCGCGACTTCTACACCCGCAACCTCGGCTTCGAGATCACCTTCGAGGCCGACTGGTACGTGAGCCTGCGCCGCCCCGACGCCCCCCAGTACGAACTGGCCCTCCTGGACCCGGCCCACCCGAGCGTCCCCGAGGGCCACCGCGTCCCCCTGCGCGGCGGCCTGCTGCTGAACTTCGAGGTGGCCGACGTCGACGCCGAACACCACCGCCTGGTGGCCCGCGCGGGACTGACCGAGGTCCTCCCGCTGCGCACGGAGGAGTTCGGGCAACGGCACTTCGTCGTCGGCGCCCCGGACGGCGTCCTGATCGACGTCATCACCGTCGTCCCGCCGACCGCGGAATACGCCGCCCAGTACGCCGACGCCCCCGCGTGAGTCCCCCCGTTCCCGACCGGCGGGACGGCCACGACGCGCGAAGGGCCGCCCCTCCCCGTACGGGAAGGGGCGGCCCCGGCCCGTCGACTCGGGCTCGGCGCTCCAGGCCGTCAAGCCGTCGGTCGGGCCGTCAGGCCGTCAGCACTCGCGCAGGCCCGGCGCGGGGTCGACCGACGTGTGGACGTCCACGGCCGGGACGTTGCCCCACTGCCCGTTGTCCAGCTTGGTCCAGTACCAGACGTTGTTGCCGCCGGAGTGGTTGTCGCCGCGGCCCCAGCACTGGAACCAGCTGAAGCCCGTGTTGAGCGGGCCGCGCACCGCGGAGCCGTAGGAGCGGTGCTCGTAGCCCTTGGCGCCGACCCTGTTGCCGCACCACAGCTTGCCGTCGGAGCGGACCCCGCATTCGGCGGCCGCGCCCTTCACGGCCGTGGGCGTCGCCATCGCGGGCCCGGTGGCGGTGGCCAGGCCGCCCGCCAGGGCGGCGGCGGCGAGACCGAGGGCGATCTTCTTGCGTGCGGACATGCTTCCTCCTCGAAAGGGCTCCGTCGGGAGCCGGTGATGGGTGTGGTGGTGCGTGGGCGTGTCGGTGTGTGGGTGTGGTGGTGCGTGGGTGTGGTGTGTGTTCGCCGACCGGAGGTCAGCGGCAGGTGGGCACGCCGTCCAACCAGGCGGGGCCCTTGAGGTAGATGTTCGTGATCCACGCCCGGTACTCGGGCAGGTAGGACCAGGCGTCGTTGGTGTAGCCCTCCGCCGTCACCGTCTCGGCGTGCTTCTGGCAATCGACGCGCACCGATGTCGGGCCGGGGAACCGGTGCACCCGCCCGCTGCTCGTGGACGGTTCCGTGTGCGTCCACACATCGGTGCCCCAGGTGCTGAACGTTCCCGGGGCCTGCGGGGCCGCGTCGATGCGGACCGCACCCGCGTAGTCCCCTCCCGCTCGTACGTCGCCGACCGCGATCCGGGTGCCCGACTGCCGGGCCTCCACCATCTTTCCGGCACCCAGGTAGATCGCGATGTGGCGGACGGAACCCCCGGTCCCCCAGGCAAGGAGGTCGCCCGGCAGCAGCGGCGCCGTCCCTCGGGCCGCCGTGAAACGCTGCTTCACCTGCGGGGAGTTGAACTGGTGGTACGCGTTGCCGGACAGCGGGTCGCCGCCGGCGGCGCGGGAGTAGGCGTACCGGACCAGCCCCGAGCAGTCGAAGCCCAGCCGCTCCGGGTCGTGTTCACTGGCCGGGTCGCTCGGATCGACCTGGCCGTACGTCGGCCCCGGCCGCGGTCCGTGACCGCCGCCCCAGGTGTACCAGACGCCGATCTGCTCGCACGCGGCCCGTACGGCGGCCTCCGCCACCGCCGAGGCCCCGGGGGCGAGCACGCCGCAGGACTCCGCCCGCGCCCCTGCCGCCGCCGCCCGGGCCCCTCCCCAGCCGGCCAGGAGCAGGACCGCCGCCAGCGCCGCCCCCACCGTTCTGCGCATCCCCATGTACGTCTCCCCGTCCCCGTCGCGGTGTTGCCGCGGGTGTCGTCCCCGTGATCGCGGTCCGGTTCTCCACCGGGCCGCCTGGCACTCCGAGACTGTGCCCCGGCACCCCCGGGTGTCGAGGAGCCGGCGGTCGCCCACCGGGACGGGAAACGGGAAACCCTCGGGAAACCCCCTCCCAACAGGCACGTTGACCCGGCGTCAGTCCGGCGGGGCGGCGGTGGGAGCGGCGGAGCCGCACGGCGACCGGTACGGGCGTCCCGGCAGCAGGAAACGCCAGCGCCCCGGCGTCGGATCCCCGATCAGGGTGCAGATCTCGGCCGTCCGTCCGCCCGGATCGACGGACCAGAAGCGGACGGTGCCGTCGGTGCCGCTGCTCGCGGGCCTCCCGCTGGACGGGTCGTAGGCGACGCCCCACACGGCCCCGCCGTGTCCCGCGAGGGTGGCGACCGGCCGGAACCCGACCGCGTCCCACAGCCGGACCGTGCCGTCGATGCCACCGGAGGCCAGGACCCGGCCGTCGGGCCCGAAGGCCACGGCGCGGACCGCACCCGTGTGCCCGGTCAGAGTGGCGAGGGAACGCCCCGACGCGGGCTCCCACACCCGGACCGTCCCGTCGTTGGCACTGCTGGCCAGGCGCTCCCCGTCGGGACTGAAGGACACGCTCCGCACCGCGCCCCCGTGGCCGCGCAGGACCGTCCGCGGCGAACGACCGGCGACGTCCCACAGCCGCACCGTCAGGTCGTCGCTCCCCGAGGCAAGGACCCGGCCGTCAGGGCTGAACGCGACCGCGTTGACGAAGTCCTGGTGCGCGGTCAGGGTGCTGAGCTGGGCCCGTCGGGCGGTGTCCCACAGTTTCACCGTGCGGTCCGCGCTCGCCGACGCGAGGGTCCGGCCGTCCGGTGAGAACGCCAACGCGAAGACCGAACCGCCGTGCCCGGTGAGGGTGGCGAGCGGCGTTCGCCGGGCGCAGTCCCACAGTCTGACCGTGCGGTCGGCGCCCGCCGACGCCACGAGGCGTCCGTCGGGGGAGAACGCCACGGCGAACACGGCCCCCTGGTGCCCGGTCAGCATGCCGGCGGGGCGGCGCTGCCGCAGGTCCCACAGGCGGACGGCCCGGTCCGCGCCCGCCGAGGCGAGCAGCCGCCCGCCGGGGGCGAACGCCGCCTGCCACACCTCGGCGAAGGGGCGGACGACCAGCGCGGTCCGGCCCGGGTCCCACACCACCGCCGACCGGTCGAACCCTCCGGTGGCCAGCAGGTCGTCCGGTCCGACCGCCACCGCGAGCACGTAGTCGGTGTGACCGGCGAGGACCTGCGTGACCCGGTGTCCGGCCGTGTCCCACAGCTTGGCCGTGCCGTCGCCGCTGGTACTGACGACGGTGGTGCCGTCACGCGTGTAGGCGACGGCGTTGACGTCGTCGCTGTGCCCGCGCAGCACCTCCGTCTGCGCGGCCCGGCCCGGCCCGGAGACGTCCCAGATCCGGACGGTGCGGTCCGCGCCGCCCGAGGCGACGCTGCGACCGTCCGGTGCGAAGGCCACCCCGAGGACCCCGTCGTCATGTCCTTCGAGGACCTCCTGCGCACCGCCGCCCGCGCCGGCGGTCACCTCCCACAGCCGGACCGTGCGGTCGGCCGCCCCCGAGACCACCCGGCGCCCGTCCGGGGAGAAGGCGACCCCGTGCACGGCGTCGGTGTGGCCGCGCAGCGTGCTCCGCGGCTGCCCTGACGCCGTGTCCCACAGGCGTACCGTCCCGTCGACTCCCCCCGACACGAGGGTCGCGCCGTCGGGCGAGAAGGCGACGGAACGGACCCCGCCGCCGTGTCCGTAGAGCGTGCCCGCCGGCTGGCGTTCCGGCAGCCGCCACAAGCGGACCGTCCCGTCCGCGCTCGCCGACGCCAACAGTCGGCCGTCCGGGGCGAAGGCCACCCCGAGCACCGGCCCGCCGTGCCCGGTGAGCGTGGCCACCGTCGAGCGGTGGCCGGCGCCGCCCCACAGCCGTACGGTCGCGTCGGCGCTGGCCGTCGCGAGCAATGTGCCGTCCGGGGCGAAGGCCACGCCGTTGACCGGGCCCGTGTGCCCGGACAGCCTGCCGGTGAAGGCCTGCGCCTGCGTGCTGAGCAGCGCGCCGCGCGCCTCCGTCGTCGGGGCCGTCCGGTACGCCTCCGCCGCCAGCAGCATCGACGCCTCCGGCTGGCCCGAGGCCAGCGCCCCGGACCGCACCGCCAGCGCCTGGGACTGCGCGACCAGCCGTTCCTCCACCGCGCGGGACCACTGGTGGAAGGCCAGGCCGCCGGCGGTGAGCGCCAGCACCAGGAGCAGGCCCAGCGTCACCAGCAGCCTGCGGCGCGTCCGCGCCCGGCGCAGGGACCGCAGTCGCCGTCCGTGTTCCTCGGCCCGGCTCGCGGCGAGGAACTCGCCCTCCCAGGGGCCCGGCGGGTCACGGCCGTCCTGCCGCTCGGCCCATTCCCCGGCCGCCGCCAAGCGGCCGCCCCGGTAGAGGAGCTCCGCGTCCCGGCCGCCGCGCACCCAGGCCGCCGCGGCGTCGGCGAGCTGCTGGCGCAGCAGGAGCCCGGCCCGGTCGGAGTGGATCCATTCGCGCAGCCTGGGCCAGGCCCGTAGCAGGGCCTCGTGGGTGATCCGCACCGCGGACTCCCCGGCCGTCACGAGGCGGGCCCGCACGAAGGCGTCCAGCGCGGCGCCCGCCGCGCCCGCGTCGCGCAGCCCCGCGAGCAGTCGGTCGGGTTCGACGCGGCGCCGGGTCTCCACGTCCCCGTCGCCGATCTGCACCAGCCGCAGCAGCACGCGCCGGGCCGCGTCCTTCCCGGCCTGGTCGAGCCCGGTGAACACGTCCTCCGCGGTGCGCGCCACCGCGCCGCGCAGTCCGCCCGTCGCCTCGTAGCCGGCGACCGTGAGGGTGCGCCCCGAGCGGGCGCCCCAGGTCACCAGGAGGGCGTGCGACAGCAGCGGTAGGGCGCCCGCCGAACCCGCCGGGGCGTCGTCCTCCGCGCCGGCGTCCCGTGCCAGGAGTTCCACCAGGCCGGGTTCCAGCAGCAGCCCGGCCCGCTCGGCGGGGCGGGTGATGGCCGCGCGGAGCTCCTCGGGGGTCATCGGGGCGAGGACGAACAGGCCGCGGCTGAACACGTCGGCGAGCTCGGGGTGGGCGAGGCAGCGCCCGCTGAAGTCGGCGCGCAGGCCCAGGACGACGAGTGCGGGGGCGTCGGTGTCGCCGCCGGAGAGCGCCGACAGTTCGGTGAGCGCGGTGATGAAGGCCCGCCGTTCGGCCTCGTCGCGGCACAGCGTGAACACTTCCTCGAACTGGTCGACCACCAGGACCAGCCGGGCCCCGACCGGCGCGGGGCCGTCCGGCCGCGCCGCCGGGGTCGGTGGGGCGGTGGGCTCCAGCACCCGTGCCAGTTCCCGCATCGGGTGGGCCGTCGGTGTGCAGAGCACCACGCGCGGCGCCCGGACTCCGAACGGTCCGCCGCCGCCCCGTCGCAGGGCGGGCACGAGCCCGGCCCGCAGCAGTGAGGACTTGCCCGCGCCCGACGGTGCCACCACCGCCAGGGGGCCCTTGCCCGCCTGCCCCGCCAGCCGCTGGAGCAGCGTCGCCGTGGCCCGTTCCCGTCCGAAGAACCAGTCGGCGTCGCCGGGACCGAACGCGGCCAGGCCCCGGTACGGGCAGGCCGTGGGCCCGTCCTCCGCTCTGCGTGCCTGCGGCACCGTGTCCGGCACCAGTCGGGCCAGTGCGCCGCCCGCCCCGAGGGCCTCGTCGCAGCGTTGGGCGAGATCGGCGGTGGGCGGCTTGGTGCCGTTCTCGATCTTGCTGAGGTAGCCCTTGCTGTAGTGCAGGAGCCGTGCCAGCGCGGAGAGCGACAGCCCGCGTTCGGTCCTGATCCGACGCAGCGCCGCCCCGAAGTCCGCGGCCGGCCCGGCGGCGCCTTCTTCTGCCGGGGCGGACCCTGCGGCTGCGTCCGGCGCCGGGTCATGTGCGTCCATGGGCGCCTCCGTTGAGATCCGGCGGCCCACGCTAGCGAGGCGCCCGGGGCCCCCGCGCCGCGCGCCCACCCGTTCGGCTGAATCCGCGTGGCGGCGGCATGGAAGTCCGGGCAGGGGGTAGCGCCGCGGGGTTCGCGGGCGGCGGTTCGGGAGCTACGGGGGCTACGGGGTCCGTAGGCGGTCGGCGAGGGCCTGGAAGCCGGTCCAGGGCTGCTGCGGGGGCCGCGCGTCCCACACCTTCTGCGACAGGGCTGCCAGTGGCAGCCGGATCCCGGCCGCCACCTGGGCGGGGGTCTGCGCGCCGGCCAGGTCGGCCCAGATGGCGAGCCGGGCGCCGAGTATCTGCGGGTCGTAGCGGGCGGGGACGGCCGTGGTGCCGCGCAGGACGCGCGGGGTCCACTGCTCGTAGATGCGGCGGCCGGTGGGGTAGGTGAACTCGTTCGGCTGGCCGAGCACGTAGTAGAGGTACTCGTCGTTGAGGTTGACGACCTTGCGGCCCGCGTCGAGGTATTCCAGCGGTGGCCGCGCGCCGATCTCCTTGCCGGTCCAGTACTCGGCCTGGATGTCCGGGGCCGCCGCGACCACTCCCCCGCGGAAGAACCCGTCGTTCCACGCCTTGAGTGCCTTGCCCGACGGGCGGACGACCGCGGCCCTGTCGTTCAGCCAGCCCGTCGCCAGGTCCTGGACCCGGGCCGCGGGGCCGTAGCGCTGCCGGGCGGCGGCCGCGAGCTGCGGGAAGGAGGCCTGCGGGTCGCGGACGACCAGGGCCTGGTATTCGTCGGCGCCCAGGTGCCAGGCTCCGGCGGGGAACAGCGGGATGTACTCGCGCAGCAGTTCGTCGACCAGTTCGGCCGACGCCGGGTCGGATATGTCGACGGCGCCCTTGACGGCCTTGCCCTGCGCGTCGCGCAGTTGCAGGTTCGGGTGGGCGCGCAGGACGGCGCCGAGGTGTCCGGGCGAGTCGATCTCGGGGACGACCGCGATGTGCAGCCGGGCGGCGAGCGCGGTGATCCGGCGGACTTCCGCCTTGGTGAGGTGGGGGGTGGAGACGATCTCGGGGTGGCTGTCGGACTGGATCCGGAAGGCCTGGTCGTCGGAGAAGTGCAGGCCGAGCTGGTTGAGCTTGAGGTCGGCCATTTCGCGCAGCCGGTCCTCGATCCACTCGGGGGCGAAGTACTTGCGGGCGATGTCGAGGTTGAGGCCGCGCTGCGGCTTGGCCGGTGCGTCCTTGACGGTGCCCTCCGGGGCGGACCCGGCGCCGCGCACCGCCTGCTTCAGGGTGCGGGTGCCGTAGAAGACGCCCGCCTCGTCGGGTCCGGATATTCGGACCCGGCCGTCCCGGACGGTGAGGGTGTAGGACTCGGCGGCGCCGGACCCCTTCGCACCGAGGTCCAGTTCGACGTCGCCGGCCTTCACCTCGTCGGACTCCGCGTACCCGAGCTTCAGTTCCTCGGCGAGCAGCTTCCCCTCGTCGGCGAGGGCGGCTCTGTCGGCGGGGGCCACGACAACGCGCGAGCCGGTCGCGGGCTTCCAGCCGGGGCCGCGCGCGGGCTCGTGTTCCCGTACGGCCGGGACGGTGAGCGGCGCGGTGGACATCGGGTACGAGGATGCCGGCGGGGGCGTCGGATCGGGGGCGGCGCCGGCGGTGGTCGCGGCGGCTCCCGGGCTGGCCGGAGCGGCGGGCGCGGTCCCGGAGGAGGCCGAGCAGGCGGGCACCGCGAGGGTGACCAGGGCGGCGGCCGCTGCCGTCGCGATGGTCCTGCCTCTGCCGAACTTCCCGGTCGTCTGTCGCATGGTGTGCCCGTATCCCCTGTACCAACCTGGCACGGGGGACACGGGCGCGCGACCGGAGGGGGCCGGTGGCCGGGGCGTGCTCCGACGGGGGCGCCGGACGCCGCGGGCCGGGCGGGACTTAGAACACGTCCTGGACCAGGGCGTCGAGTGCGGCGGCGGCGAAGCCGTGGTCCTGGTCGGGGGCGCCGCCGCCGACGCCGATGGCCCCGATGAGTCGGCCGTCGCGGTGGACGGGCAGGCCGCCCGCGATGAAGAGGAGCGGCCGGTCGAGGGCGGTGGGCAGGGTGTGGAACGGCCCGCCGGGCTGGACGGCGTCGACGAGGTCGGCGGTGGGGGCGTCGAGCTGGAGGGCGGTGAAGGCCTTGCGGGTGCTGGTCTCGCCGGAGATCAGCACGGCCCGCTCGTCGCGGCGGAAGGCGAGCAGGTGGCCGCCCGCGTCGAGGACGGTGACGCTGACGGTGACCCCGGCCGCTTCGGCGGCGGCCCGGGCTGCGGCGACGAGCAGGTCGGCGTCGGCGCCGGTCAGGGGGGTGATGGTGGGACGGGCGGTGGTGGCGCCGGACATGCGGGGCTCCTGTGGTGTGTGCGTGGGGGGGGAAGGGGTGGGGGCGGTCAGTGGTGGGCGGGCAGCGGTGCGGGCGCGGGCACCGGGGCTCCGGCGACGACACGGCCGGTTCCGGCCCCGTCTCGGTGTGCCGTACGGCGTTCCAGGGCCCCGGAGACGACGGCGAGGACGAGCGCGGAGGCGGCGAGGGCGGCGCCGACCCAGTTCGGCGCGGTCCAGCCGAGGCCGGCGGCGAGCACGACCCCGCCGAGCCAGGCGGCGAGGGCGTTGCCCAGGTTGAAGGCGCCGATGTTGACGGCGGAGGCCAGGGTGGGTGCGCCCGCGGCCTGGTCGAGGACCCGCTTCTGCAGCGGGGGCACGGTCGCGAACCCGAGGGCGCCGATGAGGACGACGGTGATCGCGGCGCCCGCCTTGTTGTGGGCGGTGAGCGTGAAGACGGCCAGTACGAGGGCCAGGGCGCCGAGGGACACGTACAGCATCGGCATCAGCGCGCGGTCGGCGAACCGGCCTCCGACGAGGTTCCCGGCGACCATGCCGAGGCCGAAGAGGACGAGCAGCCAGGTGACGGAGGTGTCGGCGAAACCGGCGACGTTGGTCATCATCGGGGTGATGTAGGTGATGGCGGCGAACACCCCGCCGAAGCCGAGAACGGTCATCGCCATGGCGAGCAGGACCTGCACGTTGCGGAACGCGGCGATCTCGTGCCGGATGCGTACGCCGCCTTCGGGGCTGGGCAGTTCGGGGACCAGTCGCGCGATGCCGAGGAGTCCGAGGACGCCGAGCGCGGCGACGATCAGGAAGGTGACGCGCCAGCCGAGGCTCTGTCCGACGAGGGTGCCCAGCGGGACGCCGACGACGTTGGCGACGGTCAGGCCGGTGAACATCATGGCGATGGCGCCGGCCTTCTTCTCGGGGGCGACGAGCCCGGCGGCGACGACCGAGCCGATCCCGAAGAAGGCGCCGTGGGCCAGGGAGGCGACCACCCGCCCGGCGAGCATGAGGCCGAAAGTCGGGGCGAGCGCGGAGAGCACGTTGCCCACGATGAAGAGGCCCATCAGCAGCATGAGCATCCGCTTGCGGGGGACGCGGGTGCCGAGGACGGTCATCAGCGGGGCGCCGAGGACGACGCCGAGGGCGTAGCCCGTGACCAGCAGGCCGGCGGTGGGGATCGTCACGCCGTAGCCGGCGGCGACCTCGGGGAGCAGGCCCATGATCACGAATTCGGTGGTGCCGATCCCGAAGGCCCCGATGGCGAGGGCGAGGAGCGCGAGAGGCATGAGGGAGGTGCCCTTCAGGGTTCGAGTGAGGGGTGGGGACGGAGTGGGTCGAGGCGTCCGGCGCGGTCGGGCACGGGACGGCTCGAACACGACGAAAAATCGTGCGTTCGCCGTTTGCCTTCGTCCACATTAATTGCAGACGCGGGATATTTGCAAGCGCGGGCTATTGCGCGAGTGACCTATCCTGGCGGTACGCGTCGGCGTCGTAGGGCGACGCCACCGGCAATCGACGGAGGAGCCATGACGGCCACGGACAGCGCACTGACCGCTCTCGCACAGGGCTGGTGCGCCCTCTCCCTCCTCCACGGCCGCATCGAGGCCCACATCGAGCGGGCGCTCCAGGCGGGCCACGGGCTGAGCGTGCGCGAGTACTCGCTGCTGGACGTCCTCAGCCGGCAGCACCAGGGCCCCGGCGGACACCTGCGCATGCACCAGGTCGCGGACTCGGTGGTGCTCAGCCAGAGCGCGACGACCCGCCTGGTCAGCCGGCTGGAGGACCGCGGCCTGCTGAACCGCTACATCTGCGACACCGACCGCCGCGGCATCTACACCGATGTCAGCGCAGCGGGTCTGACCCTCCTGTCCCTGGCCCGCCCGACCAACGACGCGGCCCTGCGCGAGGCTCTGGACGAGGCGTCGGGCAACCCCGAACTGGCGCCCCTGGTCAAGGTGATCGAGGCGACCGGCTCGACCCGCCCCTAGGACCTGTCGTCAAAGTCGCGTTGTCGCCCGGAGGGCGGCCGCGCGGCAGACGGGATCTTGTCCCGTCCGGATCCTGCCGGGTCCGCGGCGCCACACGCGCGGCCGCCCCGCACCCGGCGGAGCAGCCGGGTGCGGGGCGGGACGGGGCGTCGCGGTGGTCAGGTCGCCGGTGTGCTCGGCGTGGCCGAGGGCCTGCCGCCCGAAGGGGCCGCGGTGGACGGCGGGGCGGAGTTCGCCGGCTTGGTCGCGGGCGCCCGCTGCGGCGTCGAACTGGAGCTGGGCACGGCGGTACCGCTCGGCGGGGTCCGGGACGGCACGGGCGACCCGGAGGGAGTCGCCGAGGGCGACGGCACCGCACCGGGCCGCGAGGACGCCGGCGGCCGGCTCGGGGTCGGCGTCGGGGTGGGCTTCGGGTTGGGGCTCGGCGAGGTCAGCTCGGGCGGCGCGGCGGGCGGCACCGGCCGGGGCGCCACGGATTCGGGTCCGAGCACGAGGTACCCGGCCAGGGCCGCCGCCGCCAACCCGGAGAACCCGGTGAAGACCCGGACCGAGCGCCGTCGCCACAGCGCGCGCACCGACAGCCGACGCAGGTGGGGACCCGGCGGATCGGCCGGCCGGAGCCCGATGACGGTCACCTCGTCCGCCCGCGCGGCCAGGGCCTGCCGCAGTCGGTACTCCACGGGGCGTTCGCCGTCGTGGTGCTCCCTGCCCGTCATACCCGGCCCTCCAGAATCTTCTCCAGCGCGTCCAGACCGCGGCTGGCGTTCGACTTCACCGCTCCGCGGCTGATGCCGAGGGTGGTGGCGATCTCCGCCTCGCTCAGGTCGGCCCAGTAGCGCAGCACCAGCACCTGGCGGCGGCGCGGGGACAGTCCGCGGAGCGCGGCGAGCACCTCCCGATGCGCCTCTCCCCACACGACCGACGCCTCGGCCGAGGGCATGTCCGCCGTCACCGGCGGCACCCAGGCCCGGGCGGTGCGCCTGCGGCGCAGCACGGAGCGCGAGGTGTTCACCACCGAGGTGCGCAGGTAGCCCAGTGCGTTGTCCACCTCCGTGATCTGTTCTCCGTACCGGCGGTACAGGGCGGTGAAGGCGTCCTGGACCACGTCCTCCGCGGTGGATACGTCGTCCACGAGGAGCACGGCCAGCCGGACCATGCCCAGCCGGTGCGCGTGGTAGAGCTCACTGACGGTGGGCCGGGGCGCCGGCGCGTCCGCGCCGTGCGTCCCGTCGTCGTCGAAGGTCGGGCCGTGGCCGTACGTGTACGCGTACGGGCGCGTCCCGGGACCGGCCGGCGGGGCGGAACGGTCGCTGCGCGAGAGCCACCGCCACAAGCCCCGCCACGCCCGGGCGAACCCGGGCGTGAGGGGGCTGATGGTTGGTGCGAGGTCGAGCACGTGGATCCTCAGTTGGCGGCGCGGCGCCGTACGGCGTACAGGGCTCCGCCACCGACGGCGACGAGCCCGGCCGCTCCCGCGCCGAGGGCGACGGTGGTCGCCGAGGAGCCAGTATGCGCCAGCTCGGATCCGCCGGGAGTCGCGGAGGGCGTCGCGGACGGCGCGGCACCGGGGGCGGTCGGCTTCGCGCTGCCCGGCGCACTCGCGCTCGGGGTCGGCTTCGGGCTCGTCGGGACGCTCGGCCTGGCACTCGCGGGAACGCTGGCCGACGGAGTCGGCTTCGCGCCGGCGGGGGCGGTCGCGGACGGGCTCGGCACGGTGCTGGGCGCGGCGCTCGGGGTCGCACTGGCGGTGGGCACCGGAGCGCCGGCCGCCCCCTGCGCGGCGACGGCCGGCCCGCCGAGGACGACGGCCGCACCTGCGGCGACGGCGACGACTACGGCCGCCCGGCGGGCGGAGAGGGGGGAGCGCTTGATGTTCTTCACAGTGGTTCTCCACGGTCGGGTCGAGGGCGCTCAACTACGCCCTTCACCCCCGCACGACGCGCGAAGGTCCCATCGGTTGCCACCGTTTCCGAAAAACTTTTCCGGGACCGTCTCCGGAGCGCCGCCGAGTGCTGTCCGAAGCGCCGCCCGAGTGCTGTCCGGGCGCCGTCCGGGTGCTGTCCGGGCGCCGTCCGGGTGCTGTCCGGGCGCCGTCCGGGACGCCGCCCGCGGAATGCCCCACCGACGGCGGAGGGCTGTCCACGGGTCCCGTTCCCCCTACTCCCCCTGCTCCCCGTGCTCCCCCTCCTCCCCGCGCTCAGTCGCGGCCCGGCGGCTGCGGCGGCCAGGGGATCTCGGCCAGCAGCGGGACGAGTTCCGCCTCCTCGTGGTCGAGGTGCGCGGTCAGTTCGGCGGTCATCCGGGCCAACTCCGTCCGGAAGAGCTCCGGTTCGGCGATGTGGACGCCGTCCAGGAGGGCGACGAGCGCGCCCTGGATCCGGGCGAGTTCCTGGTGTTCCGTCCGCAGCCGGGCGAACGTGTCGGCCAGGTGCGGGTGGTGGGGGGCCATGCCGGGGAACAGGTGGTCGTTCTCGCTGGTGTGGTGGAACGCGAGGGCCTGGCAGAACGC
The DNA here is from genome assembly GCF_042887545.1 of Streptomyces sp. NPDC057939. NCBI lineage: Bacteria > Bacillati > Actinomycetota > Actinomycetes > Kitasatosporales > Streptomycetaceae > Streptomyces > Streptomyces sp. NPDC057939. The sequence continues at coordinate 53,605 of NZ_JBHVPG010000042.1, read as the reverse complement.
GAGGCAGCGCTGCCGGATCTGCAGGCCGAGCCCCGGCGGCGGCGGCTCGCCCGGGCCGGTGTGCGAGGCGCGGGCGGCGAAGTGGGCGTCGGTCTCGGCGCTCACGTGGTGCAGTTGGGCCCGCAGCCAGGTGTGGACCTCCATGACCTTGGCCGCGAGGTCGCGGACCTCCCCGGGTGCCTGCCATCCGTCGGGATCGGCCGGTCCGAGGACCACGACCGGCAGGATCCGGTCGGTGTGGTCCTGGTAGTCGCCGTACCCGGGCTCGGCGGCGAGCACGTGGGCGAAGAGTTCGTCACGGCGGGCCCCCTCGGCCGGGACGGCGAGGGCTTCGAAGGTGTCGGCGCCGAGTTCCACCCGCACCTGGGGATGGGCGAGGAGGTTGTGGTACCAGTCGGGGTGGCGGGGGGCGCCGAGGTTGGAGGCGACGACGAGCAGTCCCTGCGCGTGGCGGACGAAGCCGAGCGGTGTGGTCCGCTCGGCGCCCGACCGGGCGCCGGTGGTGGTCAGCAGGAGGAGTCGCGACCCCTCGAACGGGCCGCCCACCTTCCCCTCGCGGGCTCGGAACTCCTCGATGACGGACTGGTTGAAGGACGTGGGCACGGTTGTTCGCCTCTCGGGGCAGGAGTGGGCACGCCGCCGGGCCCGCGGTGCGTACCGGGGCGGGGCGTGCGGAAGGACGACCCGGGCGGACGCCGAACGGCGCGGCGGGGCCGCAGGACCGCGGGCGTGCCGGGTGGTGGAGGTGAGGTGCTGCGGAGCTGCGCGCGGCCGGTGCACGGCCACGAACGCGTCAGCTGCGGGGCGCGGAGTTCTGGCTCAAGGCGCGTCCTCGGATGTGAAGGGTGTTCGCCCGATCACCGGCCGGCCCACTGCTCTGTGGCCGGAGTCACGCGACACCGGCTCCCATTAGACGCACCCGGCAGCGCCCTGTCAACGTCGTTGATCTTGTCGGCACGCGTGATGACCTCTTGGGCGGCACGGCCCCGTGGATCACGATCCGCAGATGTCGACGCCCCCGTACAGCAGTTGGACGCGGTACTTCTCCCCGACCTCGGGACGTCGACGGCTCGGCCCGGTCTGCCTCGGCGTGGGCGTGCAGGAGGCGGCGCTTCCCCGTTGTGGCTGGTACCGGGGGTCGAGCACCACTACGGGCCGGGCGCGGGCGGCTGGGGCGAGTGCTTCGTGGACTTCACCGGATCCGCCGTGGAGGCGTACACGGACCTCGGCTACGTGACCCCCGACCGCCCGCTGGTGGCGTTGAGCGCGACGGACGGGGTCCGGCACGTCGTCGACGGGATCGTCCGCGCGACCCGGCGCGGCGGCCCGCTGCTGGAGGTGGAGGCGACGGCCGCCCTGCACGCGCTGCTCGTGGCACTGCGCCACGCCCGCGCCGAGGTGTCGCGGCACGGTGACGCCGTGCCGGAGGCGCCGGCGCGGGACGCGCTGCGCCCATCCCGGTCGCGGAGCACGCCGCGCGGCTGGGGATCACGCTGCCGGAACTGCGCGGCGCCGTCCGTCGCACCACCGACGAGGGGGTCAAGGAGTACCTGCTCGGCATCAGGCTGAGCCGCGCGAAGGAACTGCCGGCCCGCACCGACCTGCCGGTGCTCGGGATGGCGCGGACGGGGCGGTTCGGGGCCGCTCAGGCCGGGCGGCGCGCGAAGCAGAACAGGTGTTCCTCGGGGCCCGCGAGCGGATCCGTGGGCGTGAAGAAGGCCGTGTGGTGGCGCAGCACGTCCAGTCCCGCCTCCGCGAGCAGTGAGAGGTGGTGTTCCGTGGAGAGACTGCTGACGGTGACGGGGTGGCCCATCCACTCGATGTCCAGGCCCCGGATGTCGCCGGGCACCGTGGCCAGTACGAGGTAGCCGCCCGGCACCACCCAGGACGCCATGCGGCGCAGTGCGGCGGCGATGTCCGGCTGGTCCATGACCAGCAGGGGGAAGAACGAGCAGACGGCGTCGTACCGGCCCGGTTCCGGCGCGTACGTGCGCACGTCGGCCTGCTCGAAGCGGGCCCCGGGGACCCGGGCGCGGGCCGCCTCGACCATGGCCGCCGAGACGTCGATGCCGGTCACGGCGTGGCCGGCCCGGGCGAGCACCTCGGCGGTGGGTCGGCCGGTGCCGCTGCCGACGTCGAGGACCCGGGCGCCGGCGGGGAGTCGGTCCGCGAGCCAGTCGAGGGCTTCGAGCTGGCCGGGCACCTGCCCGAACAGGTCGTCGTACCGCTCCCCCAGTGCGTCGAACACCTCTGCCGCTGACTTGCGTCGGGTCATGGCGCCTCCTCGTCTCGGGAGGCCACCGTACCGGGGGGCCGGCATGGGGCGGGGGGCCTTGTGAAGTCCCGACTTCAGGGCCGGTGGCCGACGTTGAGTTCGGCGATGGAGGTCCAGGGGGGCGGCGTATCACCGGGTGTGCCAGATGGTGGAGGGGTTCCCGTCCAGGACGTTCGCGGCGGCGCCGTTCTCACCGGCCGTCCCCTCGCTGTCGACGGCGGACGCGGAGGGCACCGGGGTGACCGTGGGCGTGTGGACCGTTCCGTTGACGAGGATCGCGCCCAGCGGGTCCTCGTTGCCGTGGAGCGGACTTGCGGGAGGGACTCACCGGGGCCGGATCGACCGGCCCCCGGTCAGGAGCCGGGCACCAGCACGACGGCCGTGCCGTAGGCGCACACCTCGGTGCCGATGTCGGCGGCCTCCGTGACGTCGAAGCGCATCATCAGCACCGCGTTCGCGCCGCGCGCCTTGGCCTGCTCGATGAGCCGGTCCATGGCCTGGTTGCGGGTCTCCACGAGGGTCTTGGTCAGGCCCTTCAGCTCCCCGCCGATCATGGACTTCAGGCCCGCGCCGATCTGGCTGCCCAGGTGCCGGGAGCGCACGGTGAGCCCGAAGACCTCTCCGATGACCTGCTCGACCCGGTACCCGGGGACGTCGTTGGTCGTGACCACCAGTACGCCGGTCTGCTGGGCGCCGGGCCCGCCGCCGTAGTCTTCGATACCCATGGGCCCACTGTGGCGCCAGCCCCGCCGCCGCGCATCCGCAGGCCCGCACCGGATCGCACGTTCGTTCGCACCTGGGGCCGTCGGGCGGCACCCGAAGCCGCCGGGGGCCGGGCCGTGGCCTCGTCTACGATCGCCCGATGACCATGATCGAGCCCGTCCACCCGGCCAAGCCCCGCCCCGGCGACCTGGTCGCGGTGGTGTCCCCCTCGTCCGGGCTGCCCGGACTGTTCCCGCTGCCGTACGAGCTGGGGCTGCGCAGGCTCCGGGAGGACTTCGGGCTGCGGACCGTCGAGTACCCGACGACCCGGCGCATGGGCGCGACGCCCGCGGACCGGGCCGCGGACCTCCACGCGGCGTTCACGGACCCCGAGGTCAAAGCGGTGATCGCCAGCATCGGGGGCGACGACCAGATCACGGTCCTGCCGCACCTGGACCGCGAACTGCTGCGTGCCCACCCCAAGCCGTTCTTCGGCTACAGCGACAACACCAACCTGCTGCTCTTCCTGAGGGACCTCGGCATGGTCACCTATCACGGCGGCTCGGTGATGGTCGAGTTGGGCCGTCCCGGCAGGATGCACCCGGCGACGGCGGCCTCGCTCCGCGCGGCGCTGTTCACCTCGGGCCCGTACGAGCTGACCGAGGCCTCCGCGTCCGGGGACGTCAACAGCCCCTGGGACGACCCGCGGACCTTCGACTCCGAACCGGTGACGGAGCCGGTCGACGGCTGGACCTGGTACGGCGGCGACCGGATCGTCGAGGGTCCCGGCTGGGGCGGCAACCTGGAGATCCTCGCCCAACTCCTGATGGCCGACCGCGTCGGACCCTCGGATTCCCATGCGGGCCGGGTGCTGTTCCTGGAGACCTCGGAGGAGATGCCGCGCGCCGAGGAGGTCTACCGCGTCCTGCGGAGCATGGGCGAACGCGGTCTCCTGCGGCAGTTCCCCGCGCTGTTGATGGGCCGGGCGAAGAGCTGGTCGTTCGACAGCCCCCTCGACGCCTCGGAACGGGCCGACTTCCGGCAGCGACAGCGGGAGGCCGTCCTGCGGGCCCTTCGGGAGTACGCCCCGGACACGATGGCCGTGTTCGACGTCGACCTCGGCCACACCGACCCGCAACTCGTGGTCCCCGTCGGCGGAAACATCCGGGTGGACGGGCCTGCGCGGCGGATCGTCGTCACCTACTGAGTCGGCTTCCGGCCGGCGGGCGCCCGCCTCCGGCCACCGGCCGGCCGGAAACCCGCGGCGGGCCGTGGGACCGGCCGGAAGCCGGTACGGGTCATTGGCAGGGGGACCGGCCACTCCCTACCATGGGCCGGTTCCACGGCACAGGCCCGGCAGGGCCACGAGGAGGGCACATGGACTTAGGGCAGAACCCCCAGCCACCCGTGATCGACATGCACACCCCGAGCGTGGCGCGGATGTACGACTGGCTGTTGGGCGGCGTGGAGAACTACGACAGCGACCGCACGGCCTGCGCCAAACTGCTGGAGATCGCACCCAGCACCCAACTCCTGGCCCGGAACAACCGGGCGTTCCTCACCCGGGTCGTGCGGACCCTCGTCGAGGACTACGGCATCCGGCAGTTCCTCGATCACGGATCCGGCCTCCCCACCCAGGACAACGTCCACGAGGTGGCCCAGCGCGTCGATCCCCGCTGCAAGGTCGCCTACGTCGACAACGATCCGATGGTCCTCGCGCACGCCCAGACGACCCTCCACGACAACGCCGGCACCCTGGTCATCTCGCGGGACATGCGCGACACCGCCTCGATCCGGCGGGCGACGGACACCTTCCTGGACTGGGAGGCGCCGATGGCCGCCCTGTTCGTGTCGGTCCTGCACTGCATTCCCGACACCGGCGACGAAATGGATCCCGCGGCGGTCGTGCGCCGGACCGCGGCCATGCTCCCGCCGGGCAGCTTCATGGTGATCTGCCAGCTCGTCAGCGACGATCCGATCGTGCGCGAGGACGTCACCCGCCTCATGGACGTGAGCACGCACGGGCATTGGGGCCGGGTGCGCGAAACCCACGAGGTCGAACGGTACTTCGACGGTCTGGAGATCCTCGAACCGCGTCTCGTGGACGTGGTGGACTGGCGGCCGGACAGCACTCCCCCGCCGGCCGAACTCCGGCCGAGGGACTGGGTCGAGTGGGGCGGCGTGGGCCGACTGCGCTGACCCCGGTTCAGCGGAAGGCGTCCAGCGCCTCGACGATCAGTTCCCGACTGCGGTCCCTGGAGGCCGCCGCGACCCGCAGGTTGCTCAGCGCGTTGCGGTGGTCGTCCAGGGCCCGCGGCCGGGTCACGTAGTTCGCGCCGTTGATGTGCTCGACGTACGCCAGCTCGCCGGGTCCGCCGTCGCGGAACTTGAGATGGGTGATCGGGTACGGCGGCGCGGCGACGTACCCCGACGTCATGTCGAGGATGCGGATGTTGACCCTGGCGGTGTCACCGGCGCTCAGCAGGTACGAGAGCTGCTCGCGCATCACCTCGGCGCTGCCGCAGCGCCGCTTCAGGACGCCCTGGTCGAGCAGTACGGTCAGCCGCGGCACCTCGCCCTCCATGAGCCGCAGGCGGCGCTGCGTCCGCAGCTGGACGACCCGGACGATCTCCTCGTGCGGGGCACTGGGCATGACCGCCCTGACCATGTGCGCCGCGTAGTCAGGTGTTTGGAGGATTCCGGGGACCACGAGGTTCTCGTAGAGGCAGATCTCCTCGGCGTCGCCCTCCAGTTGGATGAGGCGCCTGAGGTATCCGGGTGTCACGTCGCTGTACTGCTCGTACCACTCGCAGTCCTGGGCGAACTCCAGAAGCCGTTCGAGGGTTCGCGTTTCCTCGGCGTCCAGTCCGTAGTGTCGGGCCAGGTCCAGGACGTCCTTGGGCTTGGGAGGGCTCTCGCCCCGCTCCAGGCGGCTGATCTTCGAAACGGATCCGCGGATGACGGGAGCAACGTCCCGCAGGGTGAGACCGCGGTCCTCACGGAACCCCCGAAGCGCCTGGCCCAGGACACGGCCGGCCGCCGCCCGGCCCGGTTCTCTCCCCAGCGGTAATACCGGGGCGACCTGATCGGGCAGCGGCTCGGGGAGAGCGGGCATGTGGACTCCTATACGACTGGGGCAGGTCCCAGTCATCAGAATGGAGTCCCTCCACCCGACCGTCCAAGCTTTGGCCTACGATTTAGCCCGGAATTCAGCCTGTGGTGCGGCCCGGAGTCCGGCCGTCATCCCGTCAGGTGATCGAATTCGGATCGCTTCACACCGTCGACGAACGCCTCGATCTCGGCCGCCGTGAACACCAGCGCCGGCCCGTCGGGGAAACGTGAGTTCCGCATCGCCACACCACCGCCGTCGAGCGCGGCGACCTCCACACAGTTGCCGTTGCCCACGCTGGCACTGCTCTTCACCCAGGTCACGTCGGGAATCTCGCTCGCCACGACCCCATTGCGTAACTGCATGTTCGGTCCCCTTCTTCTCGGACGCACATGATCACGCAATCCCATATGGGATTGCACGACAAGCACTTACGAGAATGCTAGCCACGCACGGGACGAACGGGAGTCCCCCGAAAGGGTGCTCGCATATCGGCCAGGACCGGCCGGTTCTCTCCGCCGTCACGCGGGCCAGACCGTCGGCCGGTCCCCGAGCAGTCGGAACCGGCCCGAGGACACCGTGTAGAAGTGGAGGCCGCCGTCACCGGTGAAGGTGCCGTTCGCCGCCTCGAAGGCGTACTTCTTCGACACTCCCTCGTACTTCGTGGCGCGCACCGTCGCGAGCAGGTCCCCCCGCTCCACCCGGCCGCGACCCAGGCCCTGCGCGCAGCGGGCCAGCAGGTGCACCGCGTCGTAGGCCTCCGCCGCGTGCAGCGGGGCCGGACCGCCGTGCCGGGCCCGGTAGGCGGTGTCGAAGGCGCGGGCCGCGGGAGCCGCGGCCGGATCCACCGCGGTGGAGACGACCAGCCAGCCCTCCGCGCTCCCGGCCGCCTCCGCGAGGAACAGCGGGTCGTGCACCGCCCGGGTGCCGATCACCCTGCCCCGGTACCCGGTCGCGACAAGGGCGCGGGCGAGGCGGGCCGCGCCCGCGGGACCGCCGCCGTAGAGCACCGCCCCGGCTCCGGCGGCGTCGCGGGCGACGGCCGTGTGGTCGGCGTCCGCCGCCACCGTCGCCGGGGTCACGGGGCGTTTGCCCGCGCGCAGGGCCTCGCTGAGGGCGCGGGTGGTCTGCCAGCCGTACGGGGTGCCGTCGTCCACGATCATCGTGGTGCCCCGGTCCCGCCCGGTCAGGTACTCCACGACGGGCCTCATCTGGTAGGCGTCGTTGGGGCGCAGGCAGGTGAAGACGCGGTTGATGCGCGTGGTGTCGCCGTCGGAGGCGCTGAGGAGGGGCAGGCCCGCCCGGTCGTACCGGCCGAGCGCGGCGGCGACGGCCGGGCCCGCGGTGGCCGCGAGCACGGCCACCACCGACGCGTCGGCGGCGAAGCGCTCGGCCACCGCGGCGGCGGGGCCGGCGGCGCCCCGGTCGTCGGCCTCGGACAGCCGGTAGGAGAAGGGGAGTTCGGTACGGGCGGTGAGTTCCTCCACGGCCAGTCGGGCGCCGTCGCGCTGGGCCTCGCCGACGGCCCGGCCGGGACCGGTCAGGTCGGCCTGGAGGCCGATGGTGAGGGTGGGCCGCTCGGGGCGGAGCTCGGGCTCCCGGGGCGGATCCTTCCGCAGCGCGAACCAGGCGGCCGTGCCCCCGCCGCCCGCCAGGGTCAGGGCGGCCGCGGCCAGTACGGTCCGGCGGCGCGGGGAGGTACCGGCCGGGGCGGCTCCGGTCGGGACCGCGTCGGCGGGCACCGCCGCCGGGTCGTCCGGAGCGGCGCCGGGGCCGGGCACCGGCGCCGTCGGCCGGGTCGGTTCGATGTCGGGGAGTTGCAGCATCCGCGCCGAGCGTTCCGCGATCAGCTGGAGCAGCGGCGCGGGCAGCCAGGGGCCGGGCGCGTCCCCGGTCAGGGCCAGGCGCAGTCCCTCGGCCGTCGGACGGTCGGCAGGTGCCTTGGCGAGGCAGGCCGCGATGAGGGGCAGCAGGTCGTGCGGGATCCCGGTGGTGTCGGCGGTGTCGTGGACGGTGCGGAAGAGCATGGCCTCGACGGGGCCCGAGCCGAACGGTCGGCGCCCGGTGGCCGCGTACGCCAGGACGCAGCCCAGCGCGAAGATGTCGCTCGGCGGTCCGATGTGGCCGCCCTGCGCCTGCTCCGGGGACAGGAAGCCCGGGGAACCGATGACCACGTCGGTGGCGGTCAGCACGGTGTCGTCCAGGGCCCGGGCGATCCCGAAGTCGATGAGCCGGGGCCCGTCGGTGGCGAGCAGGACGTTCGCGGGCTTGACGTCGCGGTGGACCAGGCCGGCGCCGTGCACGGCCCCGAGGGCCTCCGCCAACCGCGCCCCGAGGAAGCGCACGCTGTCGGGCGGCAGTCCGCCGGCCCGGGCGACGGCGTCGCCGAGCGGCGGTCCGGGCACGAACTCCGTGGCGAGCCAGGGTGCGGGGGCCTCCGTGTCGGCGTCGACGACCGGCACGGCCCAAGGGCTGCGCACCCGGCGGGCGATGGCCACCTCGCGGCGGAAGCGCACCCGGAAGGCGGGGTCGTCGGCGTACTCGGCACGGACGAGTTTGACGGCGGCGAGGGCGCCGCCGGCGGAGCGGCCGAGCAGGACGACGCCCATGCCGCCCGCGCCGAGGCGGCCGAGGACGCGGTAGCCGCCGATCCGGGCGGGATCGGTGGCGTGCAGGGGCTGCATCAGCGGGCGCTCCCGACCCGCGCGCCGGCGCGGAGGCTCACTTCAGCTCCAGTTCGACGCGGTACAGGGCCTTCGCCCCGCCCTCGGCGGCCAGCATGAGGAGGTCGCGGGTCTCGTACCCCTGCGCCCCCTTGACGGAGAGGGCCATCACGACGCTCCCGATCCGGGACTTGGTCCACACGTAGCCCTGTGGTGCGCCGGGGCCGCCCGCTTCGGCCGAGATGAACTTCCCGGACTCGAACATCGAGGCGTCGGCGTTCAGGACCGACTCCTTCGGCTGGTGCATGGACATCAGGCCCCGCAGGAACTGCCCGCCGCCCAGGTCCTGGTCGGGGCAGCGGAAGCTCTGCTGCACCGTGTCCTGCATGTCGCGGTCGGCGGCGGCCGCGTCGCTGTGCACGGTGAGCGTGACCGAGCCCAGGACACGGCCCTTGCCGTCCTTGGCGGGCATGTCGATCCGCCGGGTGTGGCTGTCGAGCACGTCGGCGGGCATCGGTCCGCGCGACCACGCGCAGTCGGCCGACAGGACCGGCCGGTCCCCGCCGCTCTCGTACGGATCGTGCCGGACCATCCCGGCCGACCAGGAGTCCGGGTCCAGCGCGGCGGCCCGGGTGAACCGGCGCGCCTCCTCGGCGTTGTGCGGGACGCGCACCGGGTCGGGCGTGAAGGTGTAGGCCGTCGGCAGCGTCCCGGGGGGCGTGGACCCCGAGGGGACCGGTGCGGGCGTCCCGGCGGGAGGCCCGCTGACGGCCGGCGCGGAGGGCGTGGCCGTCACGGCCGTCCCCGAGGGTCCGGGCTCCGCCTCGGCCCCGCCGGCGTCCTTGCCGCATCCTGTCAGCAGCAGGGACACCACCAGCGCACCGCCCACTGCCCCTGTTCCCGCCAACGCCCTCGCTCGACGCATGACCGCCCCCTGAACTGCCGTCGGTTCCCCCTGCTCCGCACACCGTAGCCGGCGCGGCCGGTCGACCGCCTGAGTACCTGAGCCCAATCACCTGAGTAGGAAGGTCGGTTGCCGCGGCCAGGAACCACGGTCCGGACGACCGGGCGACCGGTACGGCCGGCGCACCCCCGGGTCCGACCCGCCCCGACCCCGGCCGCGTATTGGGCATATCGGGCTAAAGGGCGGTGCGTCGGCCGGGCCCGGCGGCGTCACCTCGCCATAGTCGTCCCTGGCAGCCGCCTGGTTGCCGCCCCGCGCCGCGCGACGCGGCCGGGCGGAAGTCTTCGTAGAGGAGCGGCTCATGCTGAAGCCCACCAGGACCATCCTCGCTCTCGCCACCGGAAGCCTGGTGCTCGGTCTGGTCGGTGCGGGCCTCGCCGTCGCGGACGACGGTCCGTCCTTCGACCAGCCCGCGCAGGAAGACGTGTACGACGACGTCCAGACCGGGGGCCCGGTCATCTACCCCAAGCCGCGCCACGCCCTGGGCAAGGTCGTCTCCCGCGGGCCGCTGAAGGTCCGCAGCAAGCCGAGCACGCGCGGGTACGAGCTGGGCAAGGTGTACCCGAACCAGAAGCTGGCGATCGAGTGCAAGCAGCGCGGTGAGCGCGTCGACGGCAACGACCTCTGGTACCTCCTCGACCGCAAGGACCGCCAGGAGGACATGAACGGCAGCGAGCCGGTCGCCCGCGACGACTCGGACGGCGCCCGCGGCGACGAGCGCCGCATGGACCACAAGGACCGCAAGGAGGCCTGGGTCTCCGCCCGTTACGTCAACAACATCACGCCCGTGAAGTGGTGCCGCTGACCGTCCGGGTCACTCCTGCGGGCGTACGCTCCGGGGGCCGGCGCACTCGGCTCCGTACGCCCGCACCCGCTCGCGCAGTTCCCGGTCCGCCGTGACCACGACGCAGCCGCGGCCCGCGTGGGCCGCGGCCAGCTCGACGATCCGGTCGTCGCCGCTGCCGGGCGCCCCGTCCACCCGTACGCCGGGCACGGACGCGACGCCCCGGGCGGCGCCCTCGACCACGAGGATGATCTCCTCCCCGGCGTCCCGCAGCGCGAGCCGGTCGCGCAGCCGCTCGGCGGCCGCGCGCCGGTCCCGCCACCAGCCGTCGGGGACGGACCCCACCACGTTCGCGGCGTCCACGATGAGGACCGTCACGGCGTCACCCCTCAGAAGTCGCCGTAGTTGACCTGCCAGGTGGGCAGGCCCATCCGGCGCCAGACCGCCACCACCCGGTCCCGGTCGTCGAGCGAGACGCGCACGGCGAAGCGGTCGCGCACGTGCGCGTCGAAGAGCTCCGCCTTGACCACGTCGTCGCGACGCGAGTCCCCGGCGGCCCTCATCCACAGCTCGTCGTAGGGCACCCGGTGGCTCCGCAGCCAGGACTCCGTCTGCGGGCGGTGTTCCTCACCGCGCCCCGACAGCAGCACGATCGTGTCGCCGTCGGCGCGCCGGAAGGCGTCGAGCGCGTGCCGCACGGACTCGTTGAGCAGGTCGAGCTCGCAGCGCGAGAAGTCGTACGGTCCACGGTTGCCGAGCAGGGCCAGGGTCCCGTCGATGTCGCACATGACGGCCGAGGGCAGTGCCGGGTCGGGGACGTACGGGCGCACGGCCGGCAGGGCCGCGCCGGCGGAGCCGCCGTTCATCCACTCCGCAGTGAGCCGCCAGCCGCCCTTGCGGGCCTTCTGGTGCTTGTCCGCGAGGATCCGGATGATCTCCTCGCCGACCTGGCGTTCCCGGGCCGCGTCGCGGCGCAGGCACTCCTCCAGGGGCACGTCGGTGAAGTCGTGCACGACGAAGGTGGCGAGGCCGCCGACCGCCGCCTTGAGCCGCTTCGGGATGTTCTTCGTCAGGTGGGTGTTGTCGACGACCACGTCGAACCCTCCCTCGACGGCGGCGCGGACGGCCGCGTCCTGCACCTCCAGGACGGTCTGCTCGTGCGCGAAGGACCGGCTCCGCTCGGGGTCCGGCAGGTCGAGCATGGCCCGCAGGTCGTCGAGGTTGACGCGGCGCATCCGCCCGCCCGACCGCGCCTGCAGGGCGCGGGCGGCGGTCGTCTTGCCGGAGGCGGGCAGACCCGTCATGACGTGCACGACGGGCAGCACGGCCTCACCGTCCGTCGCGGGGTCCGCCGCTTCCCGCGGAGCGGCCCCGCGCGGAGCGGTGTTCCGCACGGCGGGGGCCGCCGGGCGGGGCGCGGCCGACGCGCCGGCGCGGGAGGAGTCCCCGGGCACGGGGCGGCGCGTCCCCGCGGGTCCCTCCGCGCCCTCCTCGTCGCCGGTGCCGGCGTCGGCCACGTCGGGCCGTACGTGGCGCCAGCTGGTGAGTTCGGTGGAGCGGCCGTCGAGCCGCGTGAACATCGCCGGGCGGACGTCCCGGTCCGGCAGCTCCTTGACGGCGCGGGCGAAGGCGCCCCGGTCGGCGGCGAGGTGCGCGAGGCTCGCGTAGGCCTCGTCGATGGCCCGCTCGTGGTCCGCGGCCTGCTGCTCCAGGCGGACGATCACCTCGCGGACCCAGGCGTCGAACTCGTCGGGCACCTGCTCCAGCAGGGCGTCCAACGGCTTGCCGCCCGAGGCCTCGATGTCGGCGACGGTGCAGTTGAGGCCCTGCGCGAGCAGCTTGGCGGGCACGTCGGCGAACCGCTGGATGCCGTGGCCGCGCCAGATATCGCGCTCGTTGACTCCGGTGAGGACGTGGTGGAGCCGGACGTACTCGGAGAGCTTGGCCTTGGCGCGCACGCCGGAGGCGAAGCGCAGGACGAAGCCCTCCGCGTCGGTGCCGGTGGCGGGCGCGCCGCCGGGCATGGTGTTGGACTCCGTCAGCGCCATCAGTTCGGCGAGGGGCATGGCGGGCCACACCTTGACGACGGAGCCGACGCCCTCCCAGTGGGTCGCGGCCTCGGCGAGCGGGACCTCGGTGCCGTCCGGGCCGAAGGCCGCGAGGAGGACGAGGTCCCGGCGGTCGCCGTAGTTCACGACGATGCGGTTCTGCGGGTACAGGATCTCGGCGAGGTAGGTGACGCCCGGGCGCAGCCCGGTGGTGTCCTTGCCGTCGAGGCGCCGCTGGGCCCAGGTGGCCTGGGTGCTGACGAAGGACCCCTTGGAGGCGACCCGCCAGCGGCCCGCGTAGTGGAAGACCACGGCGAGGCTGCCGTCGACCTTGTCGTACACCTCGAACGGCTCGTCCGGGAGGGCGGGCGCGTACGGCATGCCGGCCTCGTGCTCGCCGACGTTGAAGAACTTCGGCAGCGGCAGGGCGACGACCGCGCCGGTGCTGTCGTCCGCCACGAGTCCGCGGCAGCGCGTGGTGACCTGGTCCCAGACGCCTTCGTACTGGGCCGACCTGGTGTAGGTGTAGATCGACAGCGGCAGCTCGGGGTGCGGCTTGCGGGTGACGTACCCGGCGGCGATCGACTCGGCCAGTGCCTGTGCGGGCACCAGGTCATGCAGAGTCAGGTGGTCCTGGCTCATGGGTTCCTCCCGGTTCGAGATGGCTCATTCTCGCCTGTGGGAGGGAGCGCCCGGTAGTCAATTATGCCTGGTGGGGGCAGCGCCCAGGCGGTTGATGTCCCGGGGTCGCAGGATGCGGCCGGGGACCTCGGCGCCGGCGGCGACGGCGATCATGGCGCGGCCGAGGTCGTCGGTGGTGGTGACGAGGTTCGGTGCGATCCGCCGGAGCACCGCGATCAGTGGTGCGGTGACCGTGTGGAGGGTTCGGTAGAGCCGGGTCTTCGAGGGGACGCCGCGCACGGGTTGGACGATCCCGGGGCGGAACATGTGCGCCCGGAAGGGGAGTTCCAGAAGGTCGTTCTCGGTTCGGCCCTTGACCCGGGCCCACATGGAACGCCCCCGGCCGGTGCTGTCCGTGCCTTCGCCGGAGACGTAGACGAAGGTGAGCCGGGGGTTGGCGGCGGCGAGCGGCCGGGCCACGGCGAGCGTCAGGTCATGGGTGACGCGGCGGTAGGCCTCCTCCTTCATGCCGACGGAGGAGACGCCGAGGCAGAAGAAGCAGGCGTCGTAACCGGGGAGTTCGGCGGCGAGGCCCGACAGGTCGGACGGGTCCGGCCGCACGACCTCGCGCAGCTTGGGGTGGCTCACGCCGAGCGGGGTGCGCCCGATCGCCAGGACGCGGGTGACGGCGTCGTCGCGCAGGCATTCGCGCAGGACGCCCCGCCCGATCATTCCGGTTCCGCCGAGGAGGATGACGTTCACACGGGGAGCCTACGTCCCGTCAGTAGGTGATGCAGAGCTCGTTGCCCTCCGGGTCGGCGAGGGTGGTCCAGCGGAAGGGGCCCTGGTGGCCTTCGTGGAGGTGGGTCGCGCCCATGGTCAGGAGTCGCTCGACGACGGTCTTCGGGTCGTCCTCCCCGATGCGGACGTCGAGGTGGACGCGGTTCTTCACGGTCTTGGGCTCCGGTACCCGCTGGAACAGCACGCGCGGCGCGTGTTCGGGTCCTTCGGGATGGCGGATCGCGGCTCCGACCTTCCAGACCAGCGTGCCGCGGTGGGTCGTCGTGTCCTCGTCCGTCGCGTGTCCGGCCGCGATCACGCCGCGGATGAACTGTTCGTCGCTGGGCTCGACTTCCCAGCCGAGCGCCTCGGCCCACCAGTCGGCGAGCGGGTGGGGGTCCGTGGAGTCGATGGTCACCTGGAACGTGTACGCCATGCCGGGACCCTAACCGAGCGCCTGCGCGGCACGCCACCGGAGGCGGGACCCGGCCCGCCGACGCGGCGCCCGCCGCGGCATCGCCCGCCGCCGTCACGGGTCCGGTACGGCGGAACCCGGGCCGGAGGGGGGCCGGCCGCCGCGCCGGGACAGGAGGAACGCGGTGCAGGTGAGGACGCAGGCTCCGACCGCGATCCAGAGCAGTACCTCTCCCAGCGGCCGCAGCCAGCCCGGGCCGGTCGCGGCCGCGGTGGACAGGCAGGCCGTGGCGGTCATGCCGAGGGGGAAGACGGTGGACCAGCGGCGGATGTCGTAGTGCGGGCGGGGACTGCGCACTTCGGCGGCGAGCAGGACGGCGTACCAGGCGAGCGAGACGGCGAGGCAGGCCAGGGTGAGGGTGCGCAGGGCGGTGTGCGCGGCGCCGGTCCAGAGGGGGGAGGCGGTGAGCTTCGCACCCGCCAGGGCCGTGATGGACAGGGCCCCGCCGGCCACCCAGTGGTCGCCCGCGCCGCCGGTGACCTCCCGGAAGTCGAAGCGCGGCAGGGCCAGCGCGTAGAGCAGCAGCCCGAGGCAGAAACAGGCCAGGGCCACCCGGGCGAGCCAGTCGGGGCGCGGTCCGTCGGCCAGGGTGGCGGCGAGCACGGCGAGCCCTTGGGTGGCGACGCAGGCGAGGAAGGCGGCGCCGGGCATCCGTCGGCGCCAGTGCCGGACGACGGCGCCGAGCAGTCCGGGCCACAGGACGGCGGCGAGCACCAGGAGGGCGGTGGCAGTGGCCGGGGCGGCGGGCCGGTCGAGTTGCGCGATGCGGGTGCCGAGCACGGTGGTGGCGGCCACGGCGGTGAGGGCGGAGGGGGTGTAGGCCTCGGCCCTGAACCGGCCTCGGTCGGCGACGAGCAGGCCCGCGAAGTCGGCGGCCAGCACGAGCCACAGCGCCGCGGCGACGGCGAGCGCGCCGAGGGAGATCCAGGTGCGGCCGACGAGGTCCAGGCCGACCGAGAGGATGCCGGTGGCCATGACGACTCCCCCGGCGGCGGGCGTGAGTGCGGCCCACCGGCCCCGGAGGCGTTCGACGCTCATGTTCACCGGCTTTCGATCGTCCACCCGGCTTCGATCCGATCCGGCTCGCGAGGGGTGCGGAAGGCCCGGTCGGGCGCGCCCCCATGACACCTCAACGCGGCGGCGCCCGCCGAGTCGGCGCGCCGTCCCGTCACATGACGCCGCGGGTACGGAACTGGACGCTGATCCGGGGTCCGACGGCGCGTGACGTCTTGGGGACGGCGTGCTCCATGGTCCGCTGGCAGGAGCCGCCCATGACGACGAGGTCGCCGTGCCCCAGGGGCAGCCGGAGCAGGGTCGCGCCTCCTTCGCGGGGGCGGAGCACGAGGTCGCGGGGGTCGCCGACGGAGAGGATCGCGACCATGGTGTCCTGCGTCGCGGAGCGGCCGGTGCGGTCCCCGTGCCAGGCGACGCTGTCCCGGCCGTCTCGGTAGAGGCACAGTCCGGCCGTGACGAAGGGTTCGCGCAGTTCGGCGGCGTAGTGCCGGTCGAGTGCCGTGCGGGCTCCGGTCAGGGCGGGGTGGGGCAGTTCCGCGCCGGCCCCGTAGAAGGCGAGCAGCCGGGGCACGTCCACCTCGCGGTCGTACATCTGCCGGCGTTCGGCGCGCCACGGGACCTCGGCGGCGAGGCTCTCGAAGAGGGTGTCGGCCCCGGTCAGCCAGCCGGGGAGACGGTCCACCCAGGCCCCGGCGCCGAGGTGCGTGCGCCGGAGCCCGGCGAGCGGGCCGAGCCGGATCTCGTCGGTCTGGTCGAAGAGGGAGCCCTGGAGCGCGTGCATGGCTCCACGATACCCCCGAATCCGAACACCTGCTCGAATATGAGGTCGCCGCTGTCCCGGCCGGAGTGCCGACGCCATGGCCCTGTGCCACGCTGAATCGGGGGATCACCCGTCCAGGCTGCTCGTCCGGCTCTGCCATCCGAGGAGACCCACATGGCCAGTGACGCCACCCGACCCCAAGCAGGGCGCGCGTACCCGAGCCCCACGCACGCGCACACGTCCGGGACCACCGTCCTCGCCGCCGCCCTGATGATCTTCGGCGGGGCCATGGCGATCTTCGAGGGGATCGCGGCCATCGCGCGCGACGGCCTGTTCCTGATGACCCGCCACTACGTGTTCCAGTTCAGCCTGGCGGGCTGGGGCTGGATCCACCTGATCCTCGGCGTCATCCTCGTCCTCGCCGGCTGCGCGGTGCTCAGCGGCGCCCTGTGGGCGCGCTACTTCGGCGTGGCCATCGCGGGTCTGGGCGCCATCGCCAACTTCATCTGGCTGCCGTACTACCCCTTGTGGGCGCTGGTGCTGATCGCCGTCAACCTCTTCATCATCTGGGCCCTGTGCACGGGCATGCACCGCGAGGCGGACGCGCACCCGGTGCGCTGAGCGTGACGGGCGGGGCCGTGCGGCGCCCCTCCCGGGGACGCCCCGTGCGTCGAAATCCGGGTGCCGCGCCGCACGGGGACCCGCTATCGTCGGGCCCATGAACGTCACCGGCCGAAGCACCACCACCGCGACCGCGCGAGCGACCAGCTCGCCGGCCGCCGCCGCCTGACGTTCCCCCTCCCCCGGCGACCGGACACGGTCCGCCGGTGGTTCCCGCGACGCCCCGTCGTCCGCGATCACGCGACTTCCCGGTTCCCGTCGTCCGGCGCCTCCACGCCCCACGCGAAGGAGCCACCCCATGCAGACGGAACACGTGGTCCGGACGTTCGTCGACTACTTCCAGGAGCGCGGCCACTGCCGCGTCACGGGCTCGACGCTGCTGCCGCCACCCGGCGATCCGGTGCTGTTCACCACCTCCGGCATGCATCCGCTCACCCCCCACCTGGAGGGTCGCCCCCACCCCCTGGGCAGGCGGTTGGTCAACACCCAGCGCTGCCTGCGCACCACGGACCTGGACGAGGTCGGCGACACCACCCACCTGACGGTCTTCGAGATGCTCGGCACCTGGTCGCTGGGCGACTACGAGGGCCCGCAGAGCCTCGACTGGGGATACGGGCTGCTCACCGAGGGCCTGGGAGTCGATCCGGGGCGGTTGCACGCCACGGTCTTCGGCGGCGACGACCGGACCGGTCCGGACCTCTCCTCCCTGGAACTGTGGCAGGGCCTCGGGGTCCCCGTGGAACTCACCGTCGAGGACAACTGGTGGTCGAACGGACCGACCGGCCCGTGCGGACCCGACTCGGAGATCTTCCTGTGGACGGGTGACGGTCCGCCCCGCTCCACGCCCACCCACGACGACCGCTGGGTGGAGGTGTGGAACCACGTGATGATGCGCCACCGCCGGCTCGACGACGGTTCGCTCATGCCGCTGCCGCAGCGGAACGTCGACACCGGGCTCGGCCTGGAGCGGCTGGCCGCCCTGCTCCAGGGCCGCACCTCGGTGTTCGACTGCGACGTGTTCGAACCCTGGCGCCGCCTCGTACCGGCCCTGTGGCCGCTGGACGAACCGTCCCTGCGGGTGGTGAACGACCACCTGCGCTCGGCCGTCGCCGTCATCGGCGACGGGGTCCGACCGGCCAACACCGGCCAGGGGTACGTACTGCGCCGGCTCGTACGGCGCGTGCTCACCCTGCTGTGGCGCGACGATCGCTCCCGCGGTCTCGGCGACCTGCCGGACGAACCGCTGCGGCACACCCTGGACCGGTTCCGGCAGGACGTGGACCCGGGCGAGGTCCGCCGGATCCTGCTGGAGGAGGAGCGCCGCTTCGCCCGGCTCCTGGAGCGCGGCCGGCGGGTGCTGGCCCGGCCCCGGTTCCGGGGCCGGTTGGAGGAGGACGACTTCCGGCACCTCCACGACACCCACGGCCTCCCGCGCGACCTGGTCATGAGCCTGCGCCCCGAGTGACCGGGCCGCCCCCGCCCGGCCCGTCCGCCCACGGGCGGGCCGGGCGGGGTCAGGCGATCCCGTACCGCGCCTCGATGCCCGCGATCAGCAGACGCAGGCTTTCCTCGAAGCCCGTCCCGTAGTCCTGGAAGAGCTCGGTGCCGGCGGCTGCGGCGAGGGGGAAGTCGGCCAGGCGCGCCGCGCGTTCGTCGACGTCGTAGCCCTCCCTGCGTTCACCCGGGGTCGGCTCGACCCCCTGCTCCTCGGTGACGAAGCCGAGGGTGAAGAAGTAGGCCGTGGACGTGGCCCGGACCGCCTGCGAGAGGGTGAATCCGGCGTCGACGAAGGCCTTGAGGTTCTCCTCCATGCGGACGGCGTGCTCGGTGCCGGTGAACCGCGAGCCGCTGTAGACCTTCGCGCCGTCCCGGTAGCCGAGCAGGACGTCGCGCAGGCCCGCACTGGTCGCCACGAGCCGCTGCTGCCACGTGGCGTCCGGCGCGGGCGGCTCCCCCGCGACCATCCGGCGGTACATCTCCGTGGCCATCTCGTCGAGCAGTTCCTGCTTGTTCTTGAAGTGCCAGTAGAGGGCGGGCGCCTGGACGTCCAGCTCCTTGGCGATCGCGCGCAGGGTCAGGCCGTCGAGGCCGACCTCGTTCAACAGCCGCAGTGCCGTGTCGACGGCCTGCTTCTTGTCCAGCTTGGGGGTTCTCCTGGTTGCCACGCTTGACAGCTTAACACCGTTAAGTGCACGCTGTCGGGGCAGCAACTTAACAGCGTTAAGGAGATTCCCGTGCACCAGGACACCGATGTGCTCGTCGTCGGCGCCGGCCCCACCGGCCTCACCCTCGCCGTCGAACTCGCCCGGCGCGGGGTCCGCGCCGTCGTCGTCGAACGGGCCGATCGCCTGTTCCCCGGCTCGCGCGGCAAGGGGCTCCAGCCCCGCACCCTGGAGGTGCTCGACGACCTGGGACTGCACGAGGAGATCCGGGCGGCCGGCGCCCCGTACCCGGTCGGCATGGTCTGGCAGGACGGGAAGCGACAGGGCGAATACGTGATGTTCGACGCGGCCGAACCGGACGAGGGGTCGCCGTACGCCACGCCCTGGATGGTGCCGCAGTGGCGGACGCAGGAGATCCTCCACGCCCGCCTGTGCGAGCTGGACGGGACCGTCGCGTTCGGCCGGGACCTGGTGGGCCTGGCCCAGGACGCGGACGGGGTGACGGCCACGTTCGCCTGCGGCGGGACGGTCCGCGCCCGCTACGCGGTCGCCGCGGACGGCGGCCGGTCCACGGTGCGGCGCTCCCTGGGCATCGGCATGACCGGGGAGACCGTCGACCCCGGCGCGATGCTGGTGGCCGACGTCCGCATCACCGGCCTGGACCGCGACAACTGGCACTTCTTCCCGCCCACCCCCGACGGCGGGTACCTCTCCATCTGCCCGCTGGCCGGCACGGAGGACTTCCAGGTCGTGGCGCAGTTCCCCGAGGGCGAGGCCGATCTCTCCCTCGAAGGCATCCGCACGACCGTCGCCGCCCGTTCCCACCTCGCGCCCGCCGACGTGACGGAGGTGCGCTGGGCCTCCGACTTCAGGCCGCGGGCCGCCATGGCCGACCGGTTCCGTTCCGGCCGCGTCTTCCTCGCCGGCGACGCCGCGCACGTCCACTCCCCCGCGGGCGGCCAGGGCCTCAACACCAGCGTCCAGGACGCGTACAACCTCGGCTGGAAGCTGGCCGCCGTACTGCGGGACGGCGCCCCCGAGTCCCTGCTCGACACCTACGAGGAGGAACGCCTGCCGGTCGCCGCCGGCATGCTCGGCCTGTCGACCCGGGTCCACCGCGGCGAGACCCGGCGCGGCAAGGCCACCACCCAACT
This sequence comes from Streptomyces sp. NPDC057939, assembly GCF_042887545.1. Lineage (NCBI taxonomy): Bacteria > Bacillati > Actinomycetota > Actinomycetes > Kitasatosporales > Streptomycetaceae > Streptomyces > Streptomyces sp. NPDC057939. The sequence goes on along the minus strand of NZ_JBHVPG010000042.1, from coordinate 33,473 downwards.
CGACCTCGGCTACCGGGACGCGTCGCTCGCGGTCGAGACGCGCACCGACCCGCCCGGGGACGCCCTGCGCGCGGGCGACCGCGCGCCGGACGGCCGACGCGACGGCGTGCACCTGTTCGGCGAGTTCCGGGGCACGCACTGGACGCTGCTGACCGTCGGCCCGGAAGCCGCCGGCGCCGATCCCGGCCTCGGCGAGTCCCCCGCCGTCCGCACCGTCCGGATTCCCTCGTACGGGGCCTACGGGGACGGGGTCTTCCTGATCCGCCCCGACGGATACGTCGGCTGGGCGGGCGACACCGCGGCGGGCGCGGCGGCGTACGCCTCCCGGTTCGGCCTGTAGGGGAAGGGCGCGGCAGGGGGGTTGGCCCGGGGCGCGCGGGAGAGGATCATGAGCGCGCCGGGCCCTCCGGGCCCGTGCGAACCCGTCGTCCGCCCGCCGTCCGTCCGCCGCCCCTGCTGCGGCGGCGAGTCCAGGAGGTACGTGTGTCCGTCGCGTCGAGTTGTGCGTCCGGGAGCGTGGAGGTCCCCCTGCTGGACGAGACGATCGGGGACAACCTCGACCGTACGGTGAGCAGGTTCCCGGACCGTGACGCCCTCGTCGACGTGGCCGCCGGCCGCTCGTGGACGTACGCGCAACTGGCGGCCGACGTGGACGCCCTCGCCCTCGGGCTGCTCGACCTGGGCATCGTCAAGGGCGACCGCGTCGGGATCTGGTCCCCCAACCGTGCCGAGTGGACGCTGACGCAGTACGCCACCGCGAAGATCGGGGCGATCCTCGTTACCGTCAACCCGGCTTATCGGGCCCACGAGTTGGAGTACGTACTGGGCCAGTCCGGGATCCGGCTCCTGGTCGCGGCGGACCGTTTCAAGTCCTCCGACTACGCGGCGATGATCGAGGAGGTCCGGCCGCGCTGCGCCGGGCTGGAGTTCGTCGCCCTGCTGGACGGACCTTTGTGGGCCTCGCTGTTCGCCCGGGGACGGGCGGCCGATCGGGCCGCGCTGGTCCGGGCCCGGGCCGACCTCGCCCCGGACGAGCCGATCAACATCCAGTACACCTCGGGCACCACGGGCTTCCCGAAGGGCGCCACCCTCTCGCACCGCAACATCCTCAACAACGGCTTCTTCGTCGGGGAATCCTGCGGTTACACCGAGCAGGACCGGGTGTGCGTCCCGGTCCCCTTCTACCACTGCTTCGGCATGGTCATGGGCAACCTCGCCTGCACCAGCCACGGGGCGGCCATGGTGATCCCCGCGCCCGCCTTCGACCCGGTGGCCACCCTGGCGGCGGTCGAGGCGCAGCGCTGCACCTCGCTGTACGGGGTGCCGACCATGTTCATCGCCGAACTGGCCGCCCCGGGCTTCGAGGAGTACGACCTGTCGAGCCTGCGGACCGGCATCATGGCCGGTTCGCCGTGCCCGGTCGAGGTGATGAACGAGGTCATCGAACGCATGGGCATGACCGAGGTGTCGATCTGCTACGGAATGACGGAGACCTCCCCGGTGTCCACGCAGACCCGCGCGGACGATCCGGTGGAGCGCCGGGTCTCGACCGTGGGCCGGGTCGGCCCGCACCTGGAGGTCAGGGTGATCGATCCGGACACCGGCCGGACCGTGCCGCGCGGCACCCCGGGCGAGCTGTGCACCCGGGGGTATTCGGTCATGCTCGGCTACTGGGGGGAGCCGGAGAAGACCGCCGAGGCCGTCGACGCGGAGGGCTGGATGCACACGGGTGACCTGGCGGTCATGGACGGGGACGGCTACCTCGCCATCACCGGCAGGATCAAGGACATGGTGATCCGGGGCGGCGAGAACCTGTACCCGCGCGAGATCGAGGAGTTCCTCCACTCGCACCCGGACGTGCTGGACGTCCAGGTGATCGGCGTGCCCGACCCGAAGTACGGGGAGGAGCTGATGGCCTGGGTGCGGATGCGCGAGGGCGCCGAGCCGCTGACCGCGGACGCCGTCCGCGCGTACTGCCACGGACGGCTCGCCCACTTCAAGATCCCGCGCTACGTGCACGTCGTGGACGAGTTCCCGATGACCGTCACCGGGAAGATCCGCAAGGTCGAGATGCGCGCGGTCGCGGCCCGGCTGCTCGACGGGCGGTAGGGGCGAGCGCCGCGGCCCGCGACCGGTGGCGGCGTCACACCCGGACGACGGCCTTGCCGCGCACCCGGCCCTCCCTCAGGTGGCGTATCGCATCGGGGACCTCGGGCAGGGCGTACGTCCGGTCGACGGCCGGGACGAGCGCGCCCGAGTCGATGAACCCGGCCAGGGCCAACAGGTCGTCGGCCCGGACCGCGGAGGCCAGCGCCCGCAGACGGTGCCGGACGAAGGGGGACAGCAGCAGGGCCCGCAGCTGACGGTCGTTGCCGCCGATCCAGCTCCCTTCGCCCTCACCGCCGACGATGACGAGGGTGCCGCGCGGGGCGAGTGCCCGCCGCAGGCTCCGCAGCGTGCGGTTCCCCGCGATGTCGAGCACGAGGTCGTAGCGCCGGGTTCCGTCGACCGGGTCCTCGGTGGCGTAGTCGACGGTGTCGTCGGCGCCGAGCAAGCGGACCAGGTCCGCCTTGGCGGCGCTGCACACGCCGGTGACGTGACCGGCCCCGAGGGCCTTGGCCAGCTGCACGGCGTACGTTCCGACGCCGCCCGCGGCCCCGATGACCAGGACGCTCCCGCCCGGCCGGAGCCGGCCGGCGCCGCGCAGGGCCTGGAGGGCCGAGACGGCCGACACCGGTACGGCGGCCGCCTGTTCGGGGGTGAGGCCGGCGGGCCGGGGGGCGAGGCGGTCCTCCTTGGCGCAGGCGTACTCCGCGAACGAGCCGTCGCAGATCCCGTACACCTCGTCGCCCGGACCGAAGCGGGTGACGCCGGGGCCGACGGCCTCGACCCGGCCCGCGACGTCCAGTCCGCGGATGCGGCCCTTGGGCCTGCGCAGGCCGAAACCGGCGGCGCGGATCAGGTAGGGCCGACCCGCCATGATGTGCCAGACGCCCTGGTCGACTCCGGCGGCGTGCACCCGCAGGAGCACCTCGCCCCGGCCGGGCACGGGCCGGGGCACGTCTTCGAGGCGCAGCACCTCGGGAGGCCCGTAGACGTCCTGGACGATCGCTCTCATGGGGTTTCTCCCTCGTTGGCCTCATCGGCAGGGGTGGCCGGCGCGGTGGCGCCGGCGGGGGTGCCCGCGTACTGGAAGACGCTGTCGAGCGGGACGCCGAACACGGCGGCGATCTGGAAGGCCATCTCCAGCGACGGCGAGTAGCGGCCCTGCTCGATGGCGATGACCGTCTGCCGACTGACGCCGATGCGGCGCGCGAGTTCGGCCTGGGTCATCTCGCCGTGGGCGAAGCGCTGGGCCCGGATGGTGTTGGTGACCCTCGTCGGCTTCACCACGGGTGGAATCCGAACCGGTAAGAAATGATCTTGACCGTGGAGCCGAGGGCCGACGACAGCACGAAGGCCAGGTAGATCGCGTTGGCGATCCAGAAGGGCGCGGCCTCGGCCATCGCCAGCAGGAGCCCGGCCACCGCCCCGATCACGACGAACGACTGCCCGACGTACTCGCCGAACCGGTGGATCTCCCGGTCCCGCCGGTCCTTCGTGTTGTCCTCGGCCGAGGCGAGGGCGGCCACCGTGACGTGTCCCGCGACGGAGGCGGCGATCGACAGGCCCACCGTCCACAACAGGGCCGCCACGTAGGGCGCTTGGGCCAAGGCCACCCCGGCCGGTCGCTCCAGCACCACCCACAGGTACACCGCGTACGACGTCACCGCGACCACCAGCATGATCCAGGCGCGTTTCTCTTCGACCGCCACTGCCACCACCGCCCATGTCAAGAAAACCAGACACCTGGAGTGTCAAGGAGTTGCGACACCATGTCAAGCATTCTTTACCTCACCCTCCGGTCGGCCCCGCACGGGGTCCGCGGGAGGGGTCATGACAGGCTGGGGCCATGCAGTTGCGCGATGTGATCTCGTCCCGGCTCCTCCGGCTCGTCGACGACGGCCGGGACGGCCACGAGGGACTCGATCGGCCCGTGCACCGCACGGTGACCATCGATCTGCCGGACCCGCGCAGGTTCGTCTGCCCCGGCGACCTCGTGCTGACCGGACTGACCTGGCTGCGCCAGGATCCGCAGCGGCCCGACGCCTTCGTACGGATCCTCGTGGAGGCCGGTGCCGCGGCGCTCGGCGCGGGCGAGGCCGAGTTCGGGCACGTGCCCGTCGCTTTGGAGGAGGCCTGCACCCGGCACGGCCTGCCGTTGCTCGCGATCGGCGTGGACGTCTCCTTCACCTCGGTCGCCGAGTTCGTCGCACGCCGTCAGGCCGGTGCACGGGTCGGGAACCTGGCGGCGCTGGTGGATCGCCACCGGCGACTGACCGCGACCGGACGCACGGGCGGCGGGGCCGAAGCCCTCCTGGAACTGCTGCTGTCCGAACTCGACCTGCGCGCGCACGTCCTGTCGCCCACCGGCCGGCTGGTCGCCGGCACCCGACCGGCCCTGACCGAGGAGACCGCGACGGCCCTCGCCGGCCGGTTCCTGGCCGCCGAGCGCGCCGGACGGCGGCCCCCGCACCGCACCACGATCCGTACGGTGCCCTACTCCCTGTTCCCCGTGCGGTCGGATCCGACGGCCGCGGCCGCGCCGACCGACTGGCTGGTGGCGGTGGAGGCCGACAGCGGCGACTGGCCCGGCGAGCACATCGACCTCGTGGAGCGGCTGGCCGCACTGGTGGCGGTGGAACGCGCCGACCGGCACGCCGACCGCGACCCCGGGCGGCGCGCCGCGGGCCGCCTCCTCGGCCCGCTGGAGTCCGCCTCCGGCGGCGCGGCGGCGACGGAGGCCGCGGCCCGCCTGACCGCGACCCTGACCGGGACGAACGGGCCCGGCGAAGAGCCCCGTTGGCAGCCGGTGGCGGCGCGACTGGACGCCCCGACGGGCGGGGCTCCCGTACGGGACCTGCTGGAGGAGGTGCTGCTGCACCCGCGCTGCCTCGGCCCCGACGCCGCGCACCGGATCGCGGTGACCGGCGCCGGGGACCCCGGCGAGGCGGTGGCCTTCGTCCTCCTGGCACGGGGCGAGGAACTGACCTCCGGGGCCGTGCGGCAGGTGGCCGGCGGGGCGTTGCCGCTCGCACTGCGGGACGGGGAGCGGCTGAGCATCGGGCTCGGCGACCCCGTGCGGGACCCGGCGGACCTGCGGCACGCCCTGGCGGAGGCCCGCCACGCGCGCCGGGTGGCGGCCGCGCCGGACGCGGCGGGGACGGGGCCGGTGTCATCCGTCGGCGTGTGCGGCCCCGCCGACATGGCCTCGCACGTGATGTCCCTGCTGCCGCTGATCCCGGCGGAGGCGCGGCGGGCGTTCAGCCGCCGGCTGCTGTCCCCGCTGTACGAGTACGACCGCCGCCACCACAGCGACCTGGTCCCCACGCTCCGGGCCTTCCTGGACCACGACGGCTCCTGGGCCCGGTGCGGGGAGGCGCTGCACCTGCACGTGAACTCGCTGCGCTACCGGATCAGCCGGATCGAGTCGCTGACGGGACGCAACCTGACCCGGCTGGAGGACAAGATGGACTTCGCCGCGGCACTGCGCATGCACTGAGTCCGGCTGCCCCGGGGGTCGGGCCCCGGGGCTCGACCCCCGGGGCCCGGCTCAGGCGCGGCCGGCCGGGTCCTGGTCCTGGACCGGCTGCCGGTCCGGCACCGTTTCCGGGGACTTCGCCGGGGACGGCACCGCGGACAGCACCGGCTGGGCCGGCGGCGTGCGCAGGCCGGTGATCCATATGCCCAGGGGCTGGGTGTAGCGGGCGGTGAGCGGCCCGATGACCACCAGGATCAGGACGTAGGCGGTGGCGAGCGGCCCCAGCGCGGGTTCGATCCCGGCGGTGACGGCGAGGCCCGCGATGACGATGGAGAACTCACCGCGGGCGACGAGCGTGCCCCCGGCCCGCCACCGTCCGTTGACTCCGACCCCGGCCCTCTTGGCGGCCCAGTAGCCGGTGGCGATCTTCGTGAGCGCGGTCACCACGGCGAGCGCGAGCGCCGGCAGCAGCACGGGCGGGATGCTGGCGGGATCCGTGTGCAGGCCGAAGAAGACGAAGAACACGGCGGCGAAGAGGTCGCGCAACGGGCTGAGCAGGGTGTGCGTGCCCTCGGCCACCTCACCGGAGAGGGCGATGCCGACGAGGAAGGCGCCGACGGCGGCGGAGACCTGGAGCTGCTGGGCGACGCCCGCGACCAGCAGGGTCAGGCCGAGGACGACGAGCAGGAGCTTCTCCGGGTCGTCGCTGGAGACGAAGCGGGAGATGACCCGGCCGTAGCGGACCGCGACGAACAGGACGGCGCCCGCGACGCCGAGGGCGATGGCCAGGGTGAGGCTTCCGGCGGCGAGGCCGACGCCCGCGAGGAGGGCGGTGACGATCGGCAGGTAGACCGCCATCGCCAGGTCCTCCAGGACCAGGATGCTGAGGATGACCGGTGTCTCGCGGTTGCCGAGCCGGCCCAGGTCCCCCATCACCTTGGCGATGACCCCGGACGACGAGATCCAGGTGACCCCCGCCAGCACGACGGCGGCGACCGGCCCCCAACCCATCAGGAGCGCGGCGACCGCGCCCGGTACGGCGTTGAGCGTGAAGTCGACGAGGCCCGCGGGGTACTGGGTCTTGAGGTTGGACACCAGATCGCTGGCGGTGTACTCGAGGCCGAGCATCAGCAGGAGCAGGATGACGCCGATCTCGGCGCCGATGGCGACGAACTCCTCGCTCGCGCCGAGGGGCAGGAGTCCACCGGTGCCGAAGGCGAGTCCGGCGAGCAGGTAGAGGGGTATCGGGGAGAAGTGGAAGCGGCCCGCGAGCCTGCCGAGCAGGCCCAGGCCGAGGATGATCGCACCGAATTCGATCAGGAAGACTGCGGAATGCACGTGCGGATCACTCCCGTCCGAGTATCGAGGCGGCCGCGTCGACGCCCTCGCGGGTGCCGATCACGATGAGGGTGTCGCCGCCGGCGAGGCGGAAGTCGGGCGCGGGCGAGGGCCTGGCCTCGGCGCGGCGCAGGACGGCCACCACCGACACGCCCGTCTCGGTGCGCATCCGGGTCTCACCGAGCACGCGGCCGTTCCAGTGCGAGTGCGCCGACAGTTCGATGCGTTCGGCGACCAGGCCCAGGTCGGTGGTGTGCAGCAGGTTGGGGCTGTGGTGCGCCGGCATCAGCGCGTCGATGAGGGACGTGGTCTCCGCCCCCGTCAGGTGCAGGGACTGCGCGCACGCGTCGGGGTCGTCGGCCCGGTACACGTTGACCGTCCGGGTTCCGTCCCGGTGCGCGATCACCGACAGGTGTCGGTGTTCCCGGGTGGTGAGGTCGTACTGCACGCCGATGCCGGGCAGCGGTGTCGTGCTCATCCGTGGAGCAGGCACAGCCCGTCCCCCTCAATCTCGTTCTTTGCGATGGTGGTGCGGCGCACGGCCTATTCAGGCAGGTGATCCGGCGCGGCAAGACCATATGTTGCCACCTGCGAACAAGCCGGGGATATGGGTGTCATGACGGATGGACACGGGCCGCGGTGGCGGGAAGGATGGGGCGGGGGCCTGTCGCACGAAGGGAGCCGTCGTGACGCGCTGGACCGTCGCCCATGACGCGGGCAGGCCGGAGGGTCGCGCGTGCGGGCACCTGGACGGCGCCGGCGAGGGCGAACCTCCCGCGCGGAGCGAGGGTTGCGCGCGGTGCCGGGAGGCCGGGCTGCGGTGGGTGCACCTGCGGCTGTGCCTGACCTGTGGTCACGTCGGCTGCTGCGACAGCTCCTCCGGGAAGCACGCCGCTTCCCACGCCGCCGCGTCCGGTCACCCGCTGGCCCGCTCGGCCGAGGAGGGCGAGGCGTGGGCCTGGTGCTACGAGGACGAGCTGTTCCTCGTCCCGGCGGCCGGGGAGGAACCGGCCTGAGACGGCTCAGGCGCGCACGGCCCGCAGCACCTCGCGGGCGGCGCGGGCGCCCGAGGCCAACGCGCCCTGGAGCGAGCCGGTCGCCCGGTGGTCACCGCACAGGTGGAGGCCGTCCGCGATGCGGGTGGGCCGGCTGAGGGGCCACGGCGGGAGCATGACGGGCAGCGCTCCCTCCACCGTGACGGCGGCGACCGGCTCCCACGCGTCGGCGTCCGTCCCGTAGGCCTCGGTCAGCGCCGCCCGCAGCTCCGCCGGGGCCTCGGGGGCGCCCCTGCCGAGGACCGACGTGGACACCAGGGCGCGGCCGTCGCTCGCGTAGGAGGGGGCGACCTCGGTCAGCACGCAGCTGTTCAGGAACCTCCGCCCGGCATCGAGCAGCAGGGTCGGTTCCCTCAGCGGGGACGTGGCGCAGGCGTGGTAGTACGTGGTGACCGTGCGGGTTCCGGCGACCGGGCAGCCGGGGATCAGGCCGCCCGCCGTGGCCGGATCGGTGGCGACGACGACGGTGTCGGCCTCGCGGGAGGAGCCGTCGGCGAGGACCACCCCTCCCTCGGAGACGGCGGCGACGGCGGTGCCCAGCTCCAGACGGCCGGCCGGGACGGCCTCGGCGAGCTGCCGCGGGACCGCGCCGATGCCCTCGTCGGGCAGGGCCTGGGAGCCGCGCAGGAAACTGCGCCAGGTCATCCGGAACACGCGGCCGGAGGTCTCCAGCCGGTCTTCGAGGAACACGCCGGCCAGGAAGGGGCCCAGCACCTCGTCGACCAGGGAACCGGGCACGCCCCAGGAGCGCAGGGCCTCCCGCGTGTCGGTCTCCGGCAGCCGCTTGAGGAGCCGGGCCGGCATCAGCAGGCCGGCCGCGCCGAGGGCGCCCGCGGCGGCGGCGCCCGCCGGGGACAGTCGGGCGCCGCGCAGCAGGTCCAGGACCTCGCCGGGGCGCCGGGTCGGATCCGTGAAGCGGACGCGACCCCGGTCGGTGTGGACCAGTACGCCGGGGGTGAACGGGCGCAGCCGCAGGGCGCGAAGGTCCAGGCGACGCTTCACCTGGGGGTAGGAGGTGTTGAACACCTGGAAGCCCCGGTCCAGCCGGAATCCGCCCCGCACGTCGGTCCGCATGCGGCCGCCCACCCGGTCGGAGGCCTCCAGCAGGGTCACCTCGACGCCGGCGCGGGCGAGGTCCGCCGCGCAGGCGAGTCCCGCCGCGCCGGCGCCGACCACGATGACGGAGTGCTTTCCTCCACGGGTGCCGCGCATGGGCCGCCGTCCTTTCCGGTCCCTACGGATGCTGCCGTCACCGCTTCCTTCGGATCGGGACCGCCGGGCGGATGCACCCGTCGGACACCCGCGCCCGGCGGGCAACGGCCCCGCGGCCTCAGCGGCCGGTGGCGGGCATGGGGCCCAGGCCCAGGAACGCGAGGGCCACGGCGGTGGCGGTCCGGTGCCAGGTGCGGGCGTCCCGGAGCATGGCGTGGTTCCCGTGGGGCATCGCGATGCCCCCGGCCCGTATGCCGCAGGCGCGAGCGCGGCGCAGGAACTCCCAGGAGTCCTCGGCGCGGGTGACCCGGTCCTGTTCGTCGTGGAGCAGGACGATCGGGGTGTCCTGGAGGTGGACCACCGGTTCGCCGGGCGGACACCAGGGGGCCAGGCCGACGACGCCCCGGACGTGCGGTTCGTCGGCGACCCGGAGCGCGGCGCGGGCGCCCATGGAGTGCCCGATCAGGACGACGGGTACGGGCCCGGCGGCGCGGCGCAGTTCCCGCAGCGCCCGCCGGGCGTCCCGGACGGGGTCGGCGCGGTCGCCGTTCCAGCCCCGGTGGCGGTAGCGGACGTCGGCCACCAGGACCCGGTCCGCGGGGGTGGCGCGCAGCACGGCGGCGGCGAACGGGCGCATGCGCAGCCGGGGCAGGCCGGCCCTCGGGGGCGGCGCCAGGCCTTCCGCCCGGCCGCCGTGGAGCAGCAGGACGGCGCAGGCGGGCCGCGCGGGCGCCCTGCGGACGCGCAGCGCGCCCGGGACTCCGTCGCCGCGACGACGCGCGGCCTCGGCGGGGGCTCCGGGCTCCCGGGACGGCCCGGCGGGGTGACCGCTCACCGGGCTCACCGGGCCCCTTCGACGAGGAGCAGTTGGCGGACGTCCAGGTAGCGGGAGCGGAACCCGGCCTCCGAGTAGGCCAGGTACAGCTCCCACATGCGGCGGAACGTGACGTCGAACCCGAGGGCGGCGACCTCGTCGGCGCGGGCGGTGAACCGTTCCCGCCACAGGCGCAATGTCTCCGCGTAGTGGTCGCCGTAGCCCTCGTCGGAGACGACGCCGAGGCCGGCGCGGGCGGCGTGTTCCTCGATGGCGCGCCGGGAGGGGATCAGTCCGCCGGGGAAGACGTACTTGCTGATCCAGGTGTGGGTGCGGTCCGTGAGCAGCATCCGGGTGTGCGGCATGGTGATGGACTGGAGGGCGATCCGGCCGCCCGGGGCGAGTGCGTCGCGCAGGGAGCGGAAGTAGACGGGCCAGTAGTCGGCGCCCACGGCCTCGATCATCTCCACGCTGACGACGGCGTCGTACGTGCCGCGCGCCTCGCGGTAGTCCTGCAACCGCACGCTGACCCGGTCCGACATGCCGGCTTCGGCGATCCGTCGGACGGCCAGGTCCCGTTGCTCGGCGGAGAGGGTGAGCGTGACGACCTCGGCGCCCCGGGCGGCGGCGCGCAGCGCGAGTTCGCCCCAGCCCGTGCCGATCTCCAGGAGCCGTCGGTCCGGGCCGACGCCGGCGAGGTCGAGGAGCCGGTCGATCTTCCGGTGCTGCGCGGTCTCCAGGGTCTCGGGGCGGGCGGGGAAGGCGGTGAAGACGGCCGAGGAGTAGGTCATCGACGGGTCGAGGAAGAGCTCGAAGAGCTCGTTCGACAGGTCGTAGTGGTGCTGGACGTTCTCCCGGGCGCCTTCCGGGGTGCCCCGCTGCGCTTCCGGCCTGCGCCGCACCCAGGCGGCGCGCAACCGGCGCAGCGGGGCGGGGACGAGCTCGTCCACGTGGGCGGCGAGGACGGTCAGGACGCCGGGCAGGTCGTCGGCGTCCCATTCGCCGGCCATGTACGACTCGCCGAAGCCGATGAGGCCGTCGGCGGCGATCCGACGGAAGAAGGCGTCGGGGTCGTGGACGGTGAGCTCGGGCCCGTGGCCCGCCGGGGCCTGCCCGCCCAGGCGGACGCGCAGCGGAAGGCGGGCGAAGGCGCGCCGCAGGAGGCCGCGCGCGATGGCGGTGTGACCGGTGGGGGGTTCCGGGCAGCGCACCACGTCGGGCCATGATCGGGGGTCGGCCGGTATGCGGTGGCGGGGAACGGACTGGTCCTCACGCGTGGCACGGGGCGTCGAGAGGGTCACGGAGTGAAGCCTTCCGGTCGCTGCTTTCCGCGACCGGGCCGCGCTGTGTCGTGCCGCCCGGCAGCGGCCTGTCACCCTGTGCTTCGCCGCCGGGGCCGATTCGGATGGGTCGGGTTTCGCGCGGATCGGCGTCTTCCGGCCGGCCGTAACGGCGGGTTGTCGCTTTCCGGCCGTTTCGCACGCCCTCCCGCACCTCACGCCGGAGGTCGCCGGAACCTTTTCCGGCTCGGCCGGAACGCCCCGGACCTGCGACGACGCGCCGGACCGCGGCTCGGGACGGCGGGTCGTCGCGCGAAGCCGCGGGCCGCGTGTCGAAATGGTGGACACGGCTCCGACGTCCCCCGTGAGAGGCCACCGCGGAGGCGGCCCACGATCAGGAGGAGTGACACCCCATGAAGTACATGCTGATGGTCCTCGGCAACCAGGCCGACTACGACGCCATGGGCGGCAAGGGCAGCGCGGGCAATCCGGCCTGGTCGGAGGCGGACGTCAAGGCGATGTTCGACCACATGAACGCGCTCAACGACGATCTCGCCGAGTCGGGCGAGTGGGTCGACGGCCAGGGGCTCACCGAACCCCGCAGGACCCGGCTGGTGAGCGCCGGCGCCGACGGTTCGCCGGTCGTGTCCGACGGTCCTTACGGGGAGACGAAGGAAGTGCTCGCCGGCTACTGGATCGTCGACGTCGCCGATTTCTCGCGGGCCGCCGAGATCGCCGCGCGCGCCCACGCCTGTCCCGTCCCCGAGGGCGCGCCGAACTACCCGGTCGTCGTCCGGCCGGTCGACGAGGGCGCCGGGACCGAGATGTGAGGACGGGCCCCGTTCCCGAGGACCTGCTGCGCCGGCTGGCGCCGCAGGTCCTCGGGGCGCTCGTGCGCCGCTACGGCCACTTCGACCTCGCCGAGGACGCCGTGCAGGAGGCGCTGTTGGCCGCCTCCCGGCAGTGGCCGGAGGAAGGGCTGCCCGACAATCCGCGCGGCTGGCTGATCCGGGTCGGCTCCCGCCGGCTGACGGACCTGCTGCGCGGCGAGGAGGCGCGCAGGCGCCGGGAGGAGTCGGCCGCCGCGCTGACGCCGCGCGACGAGTTCGTCGCCCCGCCGCCGGGTGAGGGCCGGGCCCCGGCCGAGGACGACACGCTGAAGCTGCTGTTCCTGTGCTGTCGCGCCGACCTGGGCCCGGCGGCCCGGATCGCGCTGACGCTGCGCGCCGTGGGCGGTCTGACCACCGCCGAGATCGGCCGGGCGCTCCTGGTCCCGGAAGCGACCGTGGGGCAGCGGATCAGCCGGGCGAAGCGGCGGATCCGGTCCTCGGGGGCTCCCTTCGGCATGCCGGACGAGGACGACCGCGCCGAACGGCTCGGGGACGTCCTCCAGGTGCTCTACCTGATCTTCAACGAGGGCTACACCGCCACCTCCGGCCGCGAGCTGCGCCGCGCCGGGCTCGCCGCCGAGGCGATCCGTCTCACCCGGGCCGTCCACGCCCTGCTGCCCGACGACGGGGAGGTGGCCGGGCTGCTGGCCCTGATGCTCCTCACCGACGCGCGCCGGGACGCCCGTACGACGCCCGACGGCAGCCTGGTCCCGCTCGCCGAGCAGGACCGCGGCCGGTGGGACGCCTCGGCCATCGCCGAGGGAGTCGCCCTCGTCAGCGGCGCCCTGACCCGTACGCCGCTGGGCCCGTACCAGCTGCGCGCCGCCATCGCGGCCGTGCACGACGAGGCCCGGGGCGACGAGGACACCGACTGGGCGGACATCCTCGGGCTGTACGAGGTCCTGGTCCGTCTGGTCCCCGGCCCGGCGGAGCAGCTGGGCCGCGTGGTCGCCGTGTCCATGGTGCACGGACCGGACCGTGCCCTCGCCCTGCTCGCCGACCTGGAGCGGGACGAGCACCTGGCGGTCCACCACCGTCCGGAAGCCGTACGGGCCCACCTGCTGGAGCGGGCGGGCGATCCGGCGGGGGCCCGCGCCGCCTACACGAGGGCCGCCGAACTGACCCTCAGCCTCCCCGAGCGGCGCTACCTGCGCGCGCGGGCCGCCCGGCTCGGCGGACGCCCCGGCGGGGACGTCACCGACCCGCCGGGGCCGTCCGCATGACGGACACGGGCGTCGACTGTCGGACCTCCCCCCTACTCTTGATCACATGAGCCCGACCCCTGACTCCGAAACGCCCGGCCGTCCCCTCTCCGCCATCAACGCGGACATCCGTTGCCTGTTCGCCCGTGCCGAGGGGCGTCTTCGTGACGACGAGCGGGTGCGCCACGCGGCGCTGCTGGAGGAGTGGGCCTCGGCGATACGGGCGTCGGTCGTCACGGCTGCCTGAGCCGGAACCGCGGGGCGGTGGGCGGCAGGCGGCCGATCGGGTGAAGATGCGGAACCTGCCGCAGGTCCGGGCGTTGATCAGAGCGCTCACCACCGTGCACTCGTGCAACAGAAGGACCATGATGATCAAGAAGATGATGGCCACCGCCGCCGCCACCGCATCCATCGTCGGCGCGGGCGCCGCCCTTGCCGCTCCGGCCATGGCCATCGGCAACGACAACGGGATCAACACCGTCAACGGCAACGGTGCCTCCCAGATCTACGGCAACCAGAAGACCCACGGCGACCTGAGCCCGCAGCTCGGCCTGGTCCAGGGCACGCTCAACAAGCCCTGCATCGGTCTGCCGGCCAAGATCAACGCGCAGTCGCTCATCGCCGCGCTGAACATCGGTGTCCAGGACATCAACGTCCTGTCCAACCCGCAGAACCAGCAGTGCACCGAGAACTCGACCCAGGCCAAGGGCGACGAGCCGCTCTCCCACATCCTGGACAACATCCCGGTCCTGTCGGGCAACGTGTCCGCCAACAGCTGACCCGGTCCCCTCTTCGAGCCGGGGCCTCCGACGCCTGCGCGAGTGCCCACGGGGCCCCGGCTTGCACCACCCCCCGGATCCGCGGATCCGGACCCCTCACGTGGGCACCACCCTTCACGTTCAGAGCCTCCCGCCCGGTTGGGCGGGAGGCTCTGAACGTTTCCCGGGCTACGAACGTTTCCGGTCCGTGAACGTTTCCGGGCTCCGAGCGTTACCGGGGCTCCGAACGTTTCCGGAGCCCGGCGGTCCACCGGCGCATCGCGCGCGGCCGGCGCGCTACCCGCCGTCCGCCCGGGATCCCTCCCCGTGGAACCCGTCGCCGCCGGGCCCGTCCGTGTCGGGCGGGTGCCGGCGCGAGACCGTCCTGCCCGACGCGAGCTGATCCACCACTTCGGCGAGTTCCAGGCACGCCTGCTCGATCCGCAGGCGGATGGTGTTCTGCTCGGTGACGAGCGCCGACAGCAGCAGCGAGGTGAGGGCCGCGCTGCCGTTGAGCGCCTGGAGGTTGACCATGCCCTCGACGAAGGTGTGGTCGGCGAAGGGGCCGACGCGGGAGATGGCCGCGGCGTTGGCCATCACCGACACGAGCAGCATGACGGGCGCGCTCCCGGCGAGCTGGAACCGAAGGGCCGCCCAGATCAACAGCGGGAAGACGAGGAACAGCAGGGCCAGGCTGCTCCTGGTCGCGAGGAGCGTGACGCCGACGGCCCCGATCGCCAGGGCCGCGGCCTCGGCCCAGCGGTAGGGGTCCTGCGACACGTGGACCTTGTGCGCGACCAGCAGGAGCGGCGTCAGGACGAGCACGCCCATCGCGTCGCCGGCCCACCAGGTCCACCACACCGTCCAGAACCCGCTGTCCGGCAGGCTGTGGGTGAAGACCAGCAGCCAGGCGCCGACGGTGGCGCTGATCAGCATCGGCGCCAGCCCTCCGAGGAAGACCAGGGCCACCCCGTCGCGGAGCCGGTCGAGGTCCCTGCGGAATCCGACCCGGCGGAGCATCAGGGCCGCGCAGACGGGGGCGAGGGTGTTGCCCGCGACGATCACGAGTCCGACCGGGTCCTCCGAGCCGAGCGACCGGATGACGAGGAACGCGCCGAGCGCGATCCCGGGCCACACCCGGAGCCCCAGCCAGAGCAGGCAGGCGAGGGCGATGCCGGTGGGCGGCCACAGCGGGGTGACGACCGCTCCCTCGATCACCACTTGCTGGAGCAGCCCGATCCGCGCGCCCGCGAAGTAGGCAGCGGCAACGGCGAGGACCCGGACCACGGCCAGGAACGGACGTCGGGAGCCCTCGGTGCGCATCACTGCATCAGACAACAGCCCGGCCCCGGCGGCGGGGCGTGACACGCGTCAGGGGTCTCGCGTGTCACCCGGTCCGGCGCCGGAGGCGTCGTGACGCAGGACCAGGACGGCGGCGTCGTCCTCGTGGCCCGTCGAATCGGCGACCTTCATCACCTCGGCGGCCAACTCCCCCGGTTCCGCGCCGGCGGCGGCGCGGGCGGCGGCGGCCACCCGCGCCAGCCCCGCCTCCATCGGGAACGACGGTCCTTCGACGACCCCGTCGGTGACCAGGACGTACGAGCCCGCCGTGGTCAGCCGGCGGCGGGTCACGGGGTACTCGGCGCCTGGCAGCATGCCGAGCGGGGTGCCTCCCGCGTCCTCCACGACGCCGGACAGGCCGTCGACGGTGGCCCACACGCCGGGGACGTGGCCGGCGCGGGCCGTCTGGATCTCCCAGGTGTCGGGGTCGAACCGGAGGAAGGTGCAGGTCGCGAAGAGGTCGCAGTCCACGGAGAGCAGCAGGTCGTTGGCCCGGCTGAGCACCTCGCCCGGATCGGCGGCGGCCGCGGCCACCGCACGGACGGCGATGCGGACCTGACCCATGAAGGCGGCCGCCTCGACGTCGTGGCCCTCCACGTCGCCGATGGAGAAGCCGAGGGCTCCCCCGGGGAGCGCGAAGCCGTCGTACCAGTCGCCGCCGATGCTCAGACCGTGACGGGCGGGCGTGTACCGGGCGGCCGTGCGCAGTCCGGGGACGGACGGGAGGGAGGCGGGGAGGATCTCCCGCTGGAGCGCCTCGGCCAGTTCCACCCGGGCCTGCTGGAGTTCGGCGCCTTCCCTGGCCTGGGCCGTCAGCCTTCCGAGCCTCGTCAGCAAATCGTCGGCGGTCGCGGACCGCGGGGACCGATGGGAGGTCATGGACCGCTCCGGGGTACGTCCGCCATCAGGGTTCTGACGCGAGACAGCCCTCATCATATTTCGGGGACCCGCTGATCACATCCGCGCCCGTTCGGCGCGTGCGTTTGAGGTCCGGGATCCGGGCCACACGAGGGTTACGTGTTCCCGTCCCACCCGAGGGAGTGATCAGCTGTGCCGGAGAACGAGAAGCACCGGGCCAAGGCCGAGCAGGCCGTGGGCAGGATCAAGGAGGCGGCGGGCCGCGCGGTGGGCAACGAGCGGCTGGCGGCCGAGGGTCGCGGCGAGCGGACGAAGGGTGACGTCCGTCAGGCGAAGGAGAAGATGAAGGACATCTTCCGGCACCGGAAGCACTGACCGGTTCCTCAAGTCATCGGGCCCCCGGGGTGGGGCGGGGCGCGGCGCCGCCCCCCCCCCGCGGCCGGGTTAAACCACACCCCCCCCGGGGGGGGGGGGGCCGCCGCGGGGCGGGGTCGGATCCCAACC
>NZ_JBHVPG010000042.1:0-16630 GCF_042887545.1 Streptomyces sp. NPDC057939 | reverse complement strand
CCCCTCGGCGGGGGCCCGGGGGGGGGGGGGGGGGCCCGCCCCCCCCCCCCCCCCGGGGGTCCGCCGGTGTGCCGAGCCGTTGTACGGCCCGCCGCTCGTGGGCGAGTACGTAGCCCAGGGCGATGCCGACGGTGACGACGACGAAGAACCCGATCAGCCAGGACAGCACGACGAAGACGAGCCCCAGTCCGCCGAACTGCTCCAGGCTCCGGTCGACGGCCCGCGGCATGTAGTACCGCGACCCGAGCGTGACGGCCTGCGCCCCGACGGCGACGAGGACCGCGCCGGGCAGCAGCGGCAGCCACGGCACCCGGGAGCCGAGCAGCAGGTGCTGGGTCCACCACCACAGCAGCGTGCCGCTGATCAGGGAGACGAACGCCCCGACGACCCGGCCGGCGCCGAACGCGTCCTGGACCGGTCCCTGGAAGAGCAGCGCGGTCATCCACACGCCCAGCCAGGCGACCCACCGCCAGGCGGCGAGCCGGGCTCCGGCCTTCGGCAGGTGCCAAGACCGTTCGCAGGTCGTCTGGAGGGCTCGGCTGCACGCGGTGGCGGACAGCAGGGTCACGATCACTCCCAGGGCGCCGCTGCCCGCGACGACCGCCGTGTCGCCGGCGGCGTACACCGCGCGGACCTGGTCGAGGGCCGCGTCCGTCATGCCCAGGGTGGTGCTGATCGTCCTGATGAGCTCCTGGCGCATCCACTCGGGGGCGAGCGCGCCGATCACGAACAGCGCGGGGATCGCCCCGAGGAAGGCCTGTGCGGCCAAACGGGTGGCGCAGTCCAGTACGTGGATCCGTGCGAGCTGTTCCAGGACCCGGCCGAGGAACGGCGCGTAGGTGCGCATCCAGCCCGGCACGGCGAAGCGACGCGGCGAGAGGCGCGTTCCGGGCACGGTGACGGCTCCTTCCGGGGGAACGGGCGCCCTTGGCCTGCGGTCGCGCCGTCCAGGAGCAGGATGCGGGATCGCGCACGGCGCGGCACCTCGGGCCCGCGCTTCCCGCGACGAGGGGGCGGCGAAGGACCCGCGAAGGCCGGCCACCACCGGGCGTTTTTCCATATGTTCGCGAATCCGTTACAGAACCGATACATCTGTACCCATGTCCGGACCTGAATTTCGGGCGGCTTCGGAGAAAACTGTCCGCCGTTGCGCCCCAGGAATCACATCCGAGAAAGCAGGACCTTCACAGGTATCCGACCGACCTCAAGTCCACCCGAATGCGGAGGTATCACGATGTCCGTCTGCAGGAATGACTCCCATAAAGCCCGAGAGGCTCTCCGAGTTGTCCGCCGCACCGCCGGATTCCGTCCCCCTCGCCTTTTTCTGCTTCTCTGCCTGCTGACCGCGGGCACGCTGGCCGGCCCGGTATCACCGGCGGAAGCGGCCACGCCGTACGGCGCCAAAGCAGTGGCCGTGGCGGCCTCGAAGGAAGGTTCCCCTTATGCGCGCGGCGCCATGGGACCGAAAAGGTTCGACTGCTCGGGACTGACGCTGTATTCGTTCCGTAAAGTCGGGAAACAGCTCCCCCGCACCGCCGAGCAGCAGTACGAGCACACTTCCCACGTATCCCGCGACAAACGCGCATTGGGTGATCTTGTGTTCTTCCCGCAGGGCTCGACCATGGAGCACGTGGGCATTTATGCCGGCCACGACAAGATCTGGCACGCCCCCCGCCCGGGCACCCGCGTAAGACTGGAACGCATTTGGAGCAATAACGTTCGCTACGGCCGGGCCGGTTGACGGAAGGACGACATGGGGAGGCCCCGGCCCCTCCCGGAGCCGCCCGGACGGGGCGGACGGGAAGGGCCGGGGCCGGGGGAATCAGCCGTTGTAGCAGACGTTCCCGACAGCCGGGTTCAGGAGACCGATCACGTTCACGCTGTTGCCGCAGATGTTGATCGGCACGTGGACCGGAACCTGGATCAGGTTGCCCGACAGGACGCCGGGAGAGCCGAAGGCGATCCCGTCGGCGTTGGCGTCGGCCGACGCCGCCGACGCACCGCCCATGACCGCCAGGCCGACCGCCAGGGCAAGACCCGCACTCTTCCACACTCGCATCACGCGTACTTCTCCTCGCAACTGCCGCAGCGACGCGCC
The DNA here is from genome assembly GCF_042887545.1 of Streptomyces sp. NPDC057939. Classification (NCBI taxonomy): domain Bacteria; kingdom Bacillati; phylum Actinomycetota; class Actinomycetes; order Kitasatosporales; family Streptomycetaceae; genus Streptomyces; species Streptomyces sp. NPDC057939. Next base: position 14,532 of record NZ_JBHVPG010000042.1, on the reverse strand, counting down.
TGCGCGCCGCACGGCCCCGGGTCGGGGCCGTCCCCCTCTCTTCGGCAGCATCGGGCGTCGAGCACCGCCCCGGGACGCCGCTTTCCCCCTAAGGAGTGCCGCTGGGCCCCTGATCGGGCGTATCGCGCCCGCCCGGATCCGATCAGCCGTTCAGGCCCTTCATCAGCTCGGGCGCGTAGCGGTCGCCCGAGGCCACGCCCAGCGGGGCCACGGCCTCGATGCGGGCGAGGTCCGCGTCGGAGACCTCCACCGCGATGGCGGCGACGTTCTCCTCCAGGTACCGGCGGCGCTTGGTGCCCGGGATCGGCACCGCGCCCTGGCGCAGCGTCCAGGCGAGGGCGAGCTGGGAGGGGGTGACGCCCTTCTCGGCCGCCAGGCTGCGGAGCAGGTCGACGACGGCGAGGTTCCGGTCGAAGTTCTCGCCCTGGAAGCGGGGGTCCGTTCGGCGGAAGTCGTCGGCCGCGAAGTCGTCGGGGGTGGTGATGGCGCCGGAGAGGAAGCCGCGCCCGAGCGGCGAGTAGGCGACGAGGCCGATCCCGAGTTCGTCGAGGGCGGTGCGGACGCCGTCCTGCTCGATGCCGCGCTCGAAGAGGCTGTACTCCGTCTGCACCGCGGTCAGCGGGTGCACGGCGTGCGCCCGTCGGATGGTGGCGGGCGCGGCCTCGCACAGGCCGATGTGGCGCACCTTGCCGGCCGCGACGAGCTCCGCCATGGCGCCGACGCTCTCCTCGACGGGGACCTGCGGGTCGATGCGGTGCAGGTAGTAGAGGTCGATGTGGTCGGTGCCCAGGTGGCGCAGCGACCGGTCCACGGAGCGGCGGATGTACTCAGGGGTGGCGTTGTGGCCGCGGAAGGCGCCCTCGTCGGTGAACTCGACGCCCGTCTTCGTGGCGACGACGGCGGACTCGCGGCGGCCGGCGAGGGCCCTGCCGAGCAGTTGCTCGTTGCGGAAGGGGCCGTAGCCCTCCGCGGTGTCCAGAAGGGTCACGCCCAGTTCCAGGGCCCGGTCGATGGTGGCGAGCGACTCGGTGTCGTCGGTCGCGCCGTAGTGGGCGCTCATGCCCATCAGGCCGAGTCCTTCGGCGCCGACCTTCAGGCCCTGGCCGCCCAGTGCGCGCACGTCCATGGCGATCCTCCTCGTGGTGTCCGGTGCCGCCCGGCGGTGTCCGTGCGTCCGGTGGGTGAAAACAAAAGTAACTAACTGGATAGGTAGAGCATGCACACATCGGGCGCAGCATGTCAATAACTGGATAGTTACTTGCTAGGCTGCCGGTATGGCACGGGACTCCAGCGCAACCAAGGCACGGCTGCTCGACGCCGCCTTCTCCGAGTTCGCGGCGCACGGCATCGCCGGGGCGCGGGTGGACCGGATCGCCGAGGCGGCCCAGGCGAACAAGCGGCTCATCTACGTCTACTTCGGCAACAAGGAGCAGCTCTTCGACGTCGTGCTCCAGCGCGCGCTGGAGGCGGGCTCGGAGTCCGTCCCCTTCCGCGCCGAGGACCTGCCGGGGTACGCGGGGGCGGTCTTCGACCACCTGGTCGAACGGCCGGACCTGATGCGCCTGGTGTTGTGGAAACAGTTGGAGCGGCCGGGCTCCACGCCCGCCGAGGCCGAGTCCTACACCGCCAAGATCGGCGTGGTGGAACGGGCCCAGGCGGCCGGGTACGTCGATCCGGCGATCGACCCCGTCGACCTCCTCGTGTTGGTCATGGGTCTGTCCCAGGCCTGGTTCGGCGCGCTCGGCGGACCCGCGGCCGGGAGCGCGGGCACGGATTGGCCCCGGGAGCGGCTGGCCCGCCACCGCGAGGCCGTGGTGGAGTCCGTACGACGCATGACGACGCCGCCCGGGGAGCCGGTCGGCTGAGGTGCCCGACAGCCCGGCGGGCCGGGGCGTCGGGCGGGCGGGCGGTCGTTACGGCGTGTCCTCCAACGGGGACGGCCGGCCGGCGTCCGGTTCGGGGCCGGTGCCGGGACCGATGCGGAGCTCGAAATCGCCGTCGTACTCCTCGTGACCGGCGACCACCGCCTGCGCGACGGCCTCCTCGCCCATCTCGCCCCGGACGATCAGCGGGTCCCTGCGCAGGTCGCGCATGAGGGCAACGCACATGCCGATCATCACCACGGTGAAGGGGGCCGCCACGAGGATCGTCAGGTTCTGCAGTCCGGCGAGCGCGTCCCCCTTGCCGTTGCCGATGAGCAGCATGACGGCCGCGACGGCACCGGTGACCACGCCCCAGAAGACGACGACGAGCCGGGACGGCTCGAACGTGCCCTTCTGGGAGAGCGTGCCCATCACGATGGAGGCGGCGTCCGCACCCGACACGAAGAAGATGCCGACGAGGACCATCACCAACAGGCTCATCACGGTCGGGATGGGGAACTGCTGGAGCAGACCGAAGAGTTGCCCCTCGGGCGTGCTCTCGCCGCCGAGCCGGCCGCCCTCCTGGAGCTTCATCGCCGTACCGCCGAAGATGGCGAACCACACCAGGCTGACGGTGCTCGGGACGAGGATGACCCCGCCGATGAACTGGCGGATCGTACGGCCGCGGCTGATGCGGGCGATGAACATGCCGACGAACGGGGTCCAGGAGATCCACCAGGCCCAGTAGAAGACCGTCCAACTGCCCAGCCAGGTGGCGACCTCGCCGGCCCCGGTGGCCTCGGTGCGTCCGATGAGCTGCGGCAGGTCGCCCAGGTAGGCGCCCAGGGAGGTGGGGAGCAGGTCGAGCACGATGATCGTCGGACCGGCGATGAACACGAAGACGGCCAGCACCAGGGCGAGGACCATGTTGATGTTCGACAGCCATTGGATGCCGCGCTCGACGCCGGAGACCGCGGAGGCCACGAAGGCGACGGTGAGCACGGCGATGACGCCGACGAGGAGGCCGGTGCTGACCTTGTCCATCCACCCCAGTTCCCGGAACCCGCTGCCGATCTGCAGGGCGCCCAGGCCCAGTGAGGCGGCCGAGCCGAAGAGGGTGGCGAAGATGGCCAGGATGTCGATGACGCGGCCCGCCGCGCCGTGCGCGTGCCGTTCGCCGATCAGGGGCTCGAAGACGGCGCTGATCGTCTGGCGGCGCCCGCGCCGGAACGTGCTGTAGGCGATCGCGAGACCGACGACGGCGTAGATCGCCCAGGGGTGGAGCGTCCAGTGGAAGAGGGTGGTCGCCATCGCCGTCTGCATGCGCTCGGCGGAATCGACGGGGTGGGTGCCGGGCGGGGGCTTGTCGTAGTGGGCCAGCGGCTCGCTCACGCCGTAGAACATCAGCCCGATGCCCATGCCGGCGCTGAACATCATCGCGACCCAGGACACGGTGCGGAACTCGGGGTCCTCGCCCTCACGGCCGAGGCTGATCCGGCCGTAGCGGCTGATGGCCAGCCACAGCGCGAACACGACGAAGCCGCTGGCGGCGAGCATGAAGGCCCAGCCGCCGTTGTGGATGAGCCCCTTCAGCAGGCTGCTCGACACGCTTTCCAGCGAGTCGGTGGCCAGGGCGCCCCAGAGCACGAAGGCGAGCGTCAGGACCGCCGTGACGCCGAAGACCACCGTGTCCGTACGGGAGCGGGGGGCGGCCGGTGGCTCTTTCGACAACGAGGTCCCCTCTCACGCGTGACCTCGTTCGCCGCGGCCACGCAGGAACGTTTGCGTGGATACCTGACCTATCACGCTTCTGGGGCAGAACCGGGCTCATCCCCACCGACGGCGGGCACGCCGCCCGACGGTTGGCCCAGTCGGGGGCGGTTTCGGCGCGGCCGTCGCGATGTCCGGGGCGGCGCGGCGGACGCGGTTCAGTCTCGGACGGGACGTGAACCACGGCTGGGCGGAGGTCCACGCATGCCCGGTGCTCCCCGCGGCGGACCGGCCCTCTACCTCGTGGGGGCCCTGGCCGGGTGCGTCGTCGGACTGGTCGGCGGGAGCTTCCGCTGGTTCCTGGAACGGGCCGACGTGCTGCGCGGCTCGCTGCTGGACGCCTCGCAGGAGCTGGGCGTCGCCGGTCGGCTGGTCCCGGTCGCCCTCGCGGCGGTGGGCGCCGCCGTCGCCTGCGCGATCGCCCGGCGGGTGCCGGCCGCAGCCGGGAGCGGCATCCAGGACGTCGAGGCCGTGTGGCGCGGCGAACGGGAGCCGCCGGGCCTGCTGCCGCTCCTGCCGGCCAAGTTCGTGGGCGGCGTGATCGCCATGGGCTCGGGCCTCCTCCTCGGCAGGGAGGGGCCGACGGTGCACATGGGCGCCGCGATCGGCACCGAGGCGGGACGTCGTGCGCGCATGAGCGGGCGGGACGTCACCCTGCTGCACACCTCACTGGCCGGGGCCGGCCTCGCCGTGGCGTTCACCGCCCCGCTCGGCGGAGTGGTGTTCGTCCTCGAGGAGGTCACGAGGAAGGTCGGGGCCCGCCTGGTCCTGCTCACCCTCATCGGGACCGCCACCGCCGTCGGCTGCGCGCAGCTGATGCTGGGCGACCGGCCCGTCTTCGCGATGCCCGACCCGGCGGCGCCGCCCCTGTCGCTACTGCCGGTCTTCCTGCTGCTGGGCGCGGCCACCGGCGTGCTGGGGGTGGGGTACAGCCGCCTGGTGGTCGGCGCCCTGTCCTTCTGCGACGGCGTCACCCGGATCGGGCCCGTGGCGCGGGCGGCCGTCATCGGTGCCGTCGTGGGCCTGCTGCTGGGCATCGACCCGTCGCTCGGCGGCGGCGGGGAGCAGTTGAGCGGGCTGCTGGTGAACGGCGAGGTGCCGGTGGTCACCGTGCTGGCGGGGTATCTGGTGGTGCGCTTCGTGGCCGGGCCGCTCAGCTACGCGGCCGGCGCACCGGGCGGCCTGTTCGCCCCGCTGCTCGCGTTGGGCGCCCTGTGGGGGGCCCTCGTACAGGGCCTCGCGGCTCCCGTGCTGCCGGGCGGGACGGGAGCGGCGGCGTTCGCGGCCGTCGGGATGGCGGCGCTGTTCGCCGCGGTGGTGCGCGCGCCCCTGACCGGCGTGGTGCTCGTGGTCGAGATGACGGGGGCGACCTCGCTGCTCGTTCCGCTGCTCGCGGCCTGTTTCGCCGCGACGCTGACCGCCGACCGGTTGGGGAGCGTGCCGGTGTACGACACCCTGCGGTTGCGCATGACGCGGTCGTCCTGACCCCGCTGCGGCCTTCCCGGGACGGAACCCACCACAGGCTTCCGATTTGACGGGTTTTAGGGTGATTGACCGTTACGTTGATCCGGTGACCGCCCCCGCACCGCCCGCCGCTCCCCCGCCGACCTCCCCCGCCAGGGCCCTGCTCCCGCTGGTCCTGCCCGCCCTCGTGGTCGGCGTGGGCTCCAGCCTGCTGCTCACCGGGGTGAGCGAGCTGGCCGACCTGCTGAAGAACGTCCTGTGGGAGACCCTCCCCGACGCGATCGGGGTGGGCCGCTGGTCCGTCGCGTGGACCATGGCCGTCCTGACGGCGACCGGCCTCGCGGTCGGGCTCGTGGTGTGGAGGGTCCCCGGGCACGCGGGGCCGGATCCGGCGACCACCGGCCTGGTCGACCCGCCGCTGCCGCCCGCGGTGATCCCCGGACTGCTGCTGGCGACCACGCTGTCGCTGGCCGGCGGCGTGAGCCTCGGCCCGGAGAATCCGATCACCGCCGCGAACATCGCCCTCGCCTTCTGGCTGGGCCGCAAGTTCATGCCCGCCGGCGCACCGCAGGTGTGGGTGGGACTGGGCGCCGCGGGGACCGTCGGAGCGCTGTTCGGAACCCCGGTCGCGGCCGTGCTGATCCTCACCGAGTCGATGGTGTCGGGGCCCCGGCAGCCACCGGCGGTGCCTGGCGGGAAGCCGCCCACGCTGTGGGACCAGCTCTTCGCCCCGCTGATCGCCGCGGGGGCGGGCGCCCTGACGAGCAGGTTGATCGACGCGCCCGTCTTCGGGCTGCCGCTGCCGCCGTTCTCGGGCCCGGGCTGGGCGGACCTGGTCGGCGCGCTGGTGGTCTCCTCGATCGCGGCCGCCATCGCGATGACGGCCGTCTACGCCTTCCCGTACGTCCACCGCGCCTTCCAGTTGCTGCCCCACCCGGTGCTCTCGCTGACCCTGGGCGGCGTGGTGCTGGGCCTGCTCGCGGCGCTCGGGGGACGGCTGACCCTGTTCAAGGGCCTGGAGGAGATGGGCGAGCTGGCGGCCGATCCGGCCGCGTACTCCGTCGGCGCGCTGATCCTGATGACCGTGGTGAAACTGGCGGCCGTCCTGGTCGCCAGCGGCTCCGGGTTCCGCGGCGGCCGGATCTTCCCGTCCGTCTTCGCCGGGGCGGCGCTCGGTTTCGCGGTCTCCGCCCTGGTGCCCTCCGTGCAGCCGGCGGTCGCGGTGAGCTGCTCGGTGCTCGGCGTGCTGCTGGCCGTCACCCGGCAGGGCTGGGTGAGCCTGTTCACAGCGGCCATCCTGGCCCCGGACCCGGGGCTGCTGCCGCTCCTGTGCGTGGCGCTGCTCCCCGGCTGGCTGCTGGTCAGCGGGCGTCCGCAGATGCAGCTGACCAAGGCCGGCGTACCGCTGCGCTGATCCGGCGCGGCGCAGGTCCGGCGTACCTCCCCGCCGGACCGGCGCGCCCGCGTTCCGGTACCGCGCCGGCAGGGCGCCGCGCACGCGGCTCCCGCCGCTTCGCCCGCTCCCGCCGCCGCCCGGCCCGCTCACGTCGCCCGCTCAGGGCCGCCGGCTCCCGCCCCGCCGCACGCAGTCACACCGATCGCCGAGAGTGACACCCGTCACTTCGAGTGACGAATGGGACATGACCCGCGGCGCGCGGGGCAAGCGAGGTACTTGCCAGCTCACCGCGGGTCCGCCGCGGTGGCACAAGCGGAGGTACAGCGCGTCGTGTCGGAGCGAAAGACCATCTACACAGCCGGGACATGGCGGTCCGCGGCCTCGGGAGCGACCAGGGAGATTCTGGATCCGGCGGACGGATCCGTCCTCGCCGTCGTGGCCGAGGGCGGCACCGCCGATGTCGACGCCGCCGTGAGCGCGGCCCGTGACGCATTCGACCTGGGCCCGTGGCGCACCGTGCCGGCCCGCGAGCGGGCGGCGCTGCTGCACCGCACCGCGGACCTGCTGCGGCGCGACCGCGACCGCATCGGTCTCATGGAGAGCCTGGACGCGGGCAAGACCCTCGAAGAGGGCCGCGCGGACGTGGACTGCGTCATCGACGCGTTCCGCTACTTCGCCGGCCTCGTCGCCGGGGAGGACGCGGGCCGGGTCGTGGACGCCGGTGACCCCGACATCCACAGCGTCGTCGTCCACGAGCCGGTCGGGGTCTGCGCCCTGATCACCCCGTGGAACTACCCGCTGCTCCAGGCGAGCTGGAAGATGGCCCCGGCGCTGGCCGCGGGCAACACCTTCGTCATCAAGCCGAGCGAGATCACCCCGCTGACCACGGTCGCCCTGATGGAGCTCCTGGCGGAGGCCGGTCTGCCCGACGGGGTGGCCAACCTGGTCACCGGGGCGGGCGACCCGGTGGGCGCCCGTATGTCCTCCCATCCCGACGTCGACCTGGTGTCCTTCACCGGCGGACTCGTCAGCGGTACGAAGGTCATGCGAGCGGCGGCCGAAACGGTCAAGAAGGTCGCCCTCGAACTCGGCGGCAAGAACCCCAACGTCGTCTTCGCCGACGCCTGCGCCACCGACGAGGGCTTCGACACCGCCGTCGACCAGGCTCTGAACGCCGCGTTCATCCACAGCGGCCAGGTCTGCTCGGCCGGCTCGCGCCTCATCGTCGAGGAGTCGGTGCACGAGCGCTTCGTCGCCGAGCTCGCCCGCCGCGCCGATCGCATCCGCATCGGCCGCGGCACCGACCCGGGCGTCGAGTGCGGCCCGCTCGTCTCGGCCACGCAGCGGGAACGCACCGAGTCCCACGTCGCGGACGCGCTCGCCGAGGGCGCCGTACTGCGCGCCGGCGGCGAACGCCCCGACGGCCCCGGCTTCTTCTACCGACCCACCGTCCTCGACCACTGCCACCGGCGGATGCGCGTCGTGCGCGAGGAGGTGTTCGGCCCGGTGCTGACCGTGGAGACCTTCCGGAGCGAGGAGGAGGCCGTCGCCCTCGCCAACGACACCGAGTACGGGCTCGCCGGCGGCGTCTGGACGTCCGACGCGGGCCGCGCCCGCCGGGTCGCCGGCCGCATGCGGCACGGCACCGTCTGGATCAACGACTTCCACCCGTACCTGCCGCAGGCCGAATGGGGCGGCTTCGGAAAGTCCGGCACCGGGCGCGAGCTCGGACCGTCCGGGCTGGCCGAGTACCGCGAGTCCAAGCACGTGTACCAGAACCTCGCCCCGCGCCCCGTGCGCTGGTTCGCGGGTTGAGGAGGCAGGAGCAGACATGAGCACCACCACCCCCCGCCATCAGGACCGACCGGCGTCCGACGAAGCCCCGACCGTGACGGAGTACGACTACGTCATCGTCGGCGGCGGCACCGCCGGCTCCGTGATCGCCTCCCGGCTCACCGAGGACCCCGACGTCACCGTCGCCGTCATCGAGGGCGGACCGAGCGACGTCGACCGCCCCGACGTGCTCACGCTGCGCCGCTGGATGGGCCTGCTCGGCGGCGAACTCGACTACGACTACCCCACCACCGAGCAGCCGCGCGGGAACTCGTACATCCGGCACAGCCGGGCCCGCGTCCTCGGCGGCTGCTCGTCGCACAACACCCTCATCGCCTTCAAGCCGCTCCCCTCCGACTGGGACGAGTGGTCCGAGGCGGGCGCCGAGGGCTGGCACGCCGCGGCCATGGACCCGTACTTCGACCGGCTCCTCAACAACGTCGTGCCCGTCGCCGAGGAGGACCGCAACGCCATCGCCCGCGACTTCGTGGACGCCGCCCAGGAGGCCCTGGGCGTGCCGGTCGTCGAGGGGTTCAACCGCAAGCCGTTCCACGAGGGCGCCGGGTTCTTCGACCTCGCCTACCACCCGGAGACCAACAAGCGGTCCTCCGCCTCGGTGGCGTACCTCCACCCGGTCATGGACGAGCGGCCCAACCTGCGCATCCTGCTGGAGACCTGGGCGTACCGCCTGGAGCTGGACGGGACGCGGGTGCGCGGCGTCCACGTCCGCTCGGCGGACGGTGCCCGGTCGCTGGTCACCGCCCGGCGCGAGGTGGTCGTCTGCGCGGGCGCGGTGGACACCCCCCGGCTGCTGCTGCACTCGGGCATAGGCCCCCGCGAGGACCTCCAGGCCCTCGGGATCCCCCCGGTCCACGACCTGCCCGGCGTCGGCGAGAACCTCCTCGACCACCCGGAGTCGGTGATCGTGTGGGAGACGGACGGTCCGATACCCGAGAACTCGGCGATGGACAGCGACGCCGGCCTGTTCGTGCGGCGCGACCCCGACTCCCCGGGTCCCGACCTGATGTTCCACTTCTACCAGATCCCGTTCACCGACAACCCGGAGCGGCTGGGCTACGAACGCCCGGCGCACGGCGTCTCGTTGACCCCCAACATCCCCAAGCCCCGCAGCCGCGGCCGTCTCTACCTGACCAGTGCGGACCCCGAGGTCAAACCGGCCCTCGACTTCCGCTACTTCACGGACGAGGACGACTACGACGGCCGGACCCTGGTGGACGGCATCAAGCTGGCCCGCCGGATCGCCGCGACCGAGCCGCTGGCCGGCTGGCTGCGCCGCGAGGTGTGCCCGGGACCGGAGATCACCGACGACGAGGCGCTCAGCGCCTACGCCCGTTCGGTCGCGCACACCGTCTACCACCCCGCCGGCACCTGCCGGATGGGCGCTGCGGACGACGAGGAGGCGGTGGTGGGGCCGGACCTGAAGGTCCGGGGCCTCGACGGCATCCGCATCGCCGACGCCTCCGTCTTCCCGACGATGCCCGCGGTCAACCCGATGATCGGAGTACTCATGGTCGGCGAAAAGGCTGCCGAGCTGCTGGGCGGTGAGGTCCTGTGACCACCACCGGTCCTGGCAGTACCGACGGTTCCGGCATCATCGCCGGTTCCGACATCGCCGCCCCGCCCGGGGCCGGCACCGCGCCCGAGGGCGCCGGCGCTCCCGTGTTCGGCGTCCGGGGCCTGTGGAAGGTCTTCGGGCCCGACCGGAAGGCCGCCCTGGTCCCCGGCTCCGAGGACGCCGCGCTGCCGGCCGCGGAACTGCGCGAGCGGACCGGCTGCACCGCCGCCGTCCGTGACGTCACCTTCGACGTCCGCAAGGGGGAGGTGTTCGTCGTCATGGGCCTGTCCGGCTCCGGCAAGTCCACCCTCGTGCGCTGTCTGACCCGGCTGATCGAGCCCACGGCGGGATCGCTCTCCATCGACGGTGAGGACGTCCTCGCCATGGACGCGGGCCGGTTGCGCGAACTGCGCCGCCACCGGGCCGCCATGGTCTTCCAGCACTTCGGGCTGCTGCCGCACCGCACCGTCCTCGACAACGTCGCCTACGGCCTGGAGATCCAGGGCATGAACCGTACGGAGCGGCGCGCGCGGGCGGCCGAGATGGTGGCCAAGGTCGGACTCGAAGGCCTGGAGTCCCGCCGGCCCGGCCAGTTGTCCGGAGGCCAGCAGCAGCGCGTCGGCCTCGCCCGCGCGCTGGCCGCCGACCCCGAAGTGCTCCTCTTCGACGAGCCGTTCAGCGCCCTCGACCCGCTGATCCGGCGCGAGATGCAGGAGGAGGTGGCCCGGCTCCACCACGAGGAGGGCCGCACGATGGTCTTCATCACCCACGACCTGGCGGAGGCGCTGCGCCTCGGTGACCGGATCGCGCTGATGCGCGACGGCCGCATCGTGCAGCTCGGCACGCCGGAGGAGATCGTGGGATCGCCCGCCGACGACTACGTACGGGACTTCGTCCGCGACGTGCCGCGCGAGCAGGTGCTCACCGTTCGCGGCGCGATGCGTCCTGCGGCGGCCGGCGAGGACGCCCAGGGGGTCGCGCTCGCTCCGACCACCACGGTCGCCGAGGCCATCGAGGCCGTCGCCCGCAGCGGCGCGCCGGCGCGGGTCGTCGACCGGGGCCGGTGCCTGGGCGTCGTCGACGACGCCGCACTGCTCGCGGTGGTGGCCGGCCTGCCGGCCCCGGCCGGACGGGGGGTGGCGGCATGACGCGCCGACCCCGTCGCACCGACACCGACACCGGGAGGTGGTGCGGATGACCACGACGACGAGACCCGTACGTGAGCCCGGCCGCCGGGACCGCGCAGGCGACCCCGGGAAGCCGGACGGGAACCGGGGCCCCGCCCGACCCGGCTCCGCCGTCTCCCCCGGCAGCCGCCTCAAGGCGATGCTCCACCACCGCGCCGGCCGCAGGGTCCTGCCCCTCGCAGTCGCCGCGCTGGTGCTGATCCCGCTCGCCATGGCCTTCCCCGGCTCCGGCAGCTGGCCCGCGGCCCTGTCCGTGGACCTCTCCGGGCCGCTGGGCCGGGCCGGCGACTGGATCGTCGACCACCGCGACGGCCACCCGCTCTTCCTCTACTTCTTCGGACACATCAGCAACGCCGTCGTCCTTTCCGTGCGCGCGGTGTACGTCGTCCTGCTCGCCGCGGGCTGGACCGGCGTCACCGCGCTGGCCGGACTCGTTGCGCTGCGCCTGGCGGGCGTACGGCTCGCCCTGACCTGTGTGGCGGCGTTCGCCGCCTGCGGGCTCCTGGGCATGTGGGTACCGACGATGCAGACCCTCGCGCTGATGGTCGTCGCCGTCTCCGTGTCCGTCGTCGTCGGCGCCCTGCTCGGCCTCGCCGCCGGGCTGTCGTCGCGCGCGGACCGACTGCTGCGGCCCGTCCTGGACACCATGCAGGTGCTGCCCGCCTTCGCGTACCTGCTGCCGATGGTGCTGGTCTTCGGCATCGGCGTGCCCGCCGCGGTCCTGGCGACCGTGGTGTACGCGGCCCCGCCGATGGCCCGGCTCACCGCCCTGGGCCTGCGCGGGGCGGACGCCGGGGTGCTGGAGGCCTCGACCTCCCTCGGCGCGACCGGACGCCAGCGGCTGCTGACCGCACGGCTCCCGCTCGCCCGCGGACAGCTCCTGCTCGGCGTCAACCAGGCCATCATGATGGCCCTTTCGATGGCCGTCATCGCCTCGGTGATCGGTGCGGGCGGTCTCGGCGACCGGGTCTACCAGGCCCTCGCCTCCGTCGACGTCGGCGCGGCGCTCGCCGCCGGCATCCCCATCGTGCTGCTCGCCGTGGTCCTCGACCGCACCGCCGACGCGGCGGGCCGCCGCCTGGGCGGCACTCCGGTTCCCCCGGAGGAACAGCCGCTGCTGCGCAGGGTGTTCGCGGGCTGGTACGGACGCCTGCTCACCGTGCTCACCGCCGTCGCCGCCGCCGTGGTGGGTCACATGGCGGGAACGACGCTGTGGCCCGGGTCCTGGACCGTGCCGATCGCGGACCCCGTGAACCGCGCGGTCGCCTGGATGACCGACCACCTCTACTCCGGGGTGCCCGTGGTCGGCGGCACCGCCGACTGGGCGGCCCGCTTCACCGGCTGGATCCTCGACCCGCTGCGCGGCGGCCTGCAGGCCGCTCCCTGGTGGGCGCTGCTGCTGCTGACCGGGGCGATCGGCGTCCTCGTCGGCACCTGGCGGACGGCCCTGACCGCGGTCCTCGCGCTGGCCGCGATCGGCGTCCTCGGGGTGTGGGAGCCCTCCCTCGACACCCTGTCCCAGGTGCTGGCGGCCGTCGCCGTCACCCTGGTGCTCGGTTTCGCGATCTCGGTCGGCGCCGCCCGCAGTCCGCGGGCTCAGCGACTGCTGCGGCCGGTGCTCGACGTCTGCCAGACCATGCCGCAGTTCGTCTACCTGATCCCGGTCGTCGCACTGTTCGGCGTCGGTCGGGCGCCCGCCGCGGCCGCCGCGGTCGTGTACGCGCTGCCCGCCGTCGTCCGCATCACCACACAGGGGCTCCTCGACGTGAACCCCGCCGCCGTGGAGTCGGCCCGCTCGCTGGGCGCGACCGGCTCGCAGCAGTTGTGGCAGGTCCGGCTGCCGTTGGCCCGGCCCGCGTTGCTGCTGGCGGTCAACCAGGCCGTGGTCCTCGTACTCGCCGTGGTCATCATCGGTGGCCTGGTGGGTGGCGGCGCGCTCGGCTACGACGTCGTCCTCGGCCTCGCCCAGGGCGACCTGGCGACCGGTCTGGTCGCCGGCGCGGCGATCGTCTGCCTCGGTCTGATGCTCGACCGCGTCACCCAGCCCGCGAAGGAGGCCTGACATGAACGAGATCGACCACACGGACCGCTCCGGCTTCCAGGGCCGCTCCGGCCTCCGGGGCCGCCGCGGTCGCCGGGCCGCCGCCGCGTTCGCCGCGGGTACGGCCCTCGCCCTGCTCACCGGCTGCGGCGCTGCCGACATGACCCGTCAGGCCTCCCCCTACGCGGCCGCCCAGGGCGCGAAGACGGTCACCCTGTCCGTGCAGTCCTGGGTCGGGGCCCAGGCGAACACCGCCGTCGCCTCGTACCTGCTCGAACACGAGCTGGGCTACCGCGTGGACACGGTCCAGGTCGACGAGGTCCCGGCGTGGGACGCGCTCAGCCAGGGCCGGGTCGACGCGATCCTGGAGGACTGGGGCCACCCCGAGCAGGAGAAGCGGTACGTCGAGAACAAGAAGACCATCACCCCGGGCGGTGACCTGGGCGTCACCGGTCACATCGGATGGTTCGTGCCGACGTACTTCGCCGAGGAGCATCCGGACGTCACCGACTGGAAGAACCTCGACAAGTACGCCGACCAGTTGCGGACGCCCGAGAGCCGTGGCAAGGGGCAGCTGATGGACGGCTCGCCGTCGTACGTCACGAACGACAAGGCGTTGGTGAAGAACCTCGGGCTGGACTTCGAGGTGGTCTTCGCCGGCTCCGAGGCAGCTCAGATCACCCAGATCAAGCAGTTCGCGAAGGAACGCAAGCCGTTCCTCACCTACTGGTACAAGCCGCAGTGGCTGTTCGAGCGGGTCCCGATGACGGAGGTGAAGCTGCCCGAGTACAAGGAGGGCTGCGACGCCGACCCGGAGAAGGTGGCCTGCGCGTACCCGCACACCCCGCTGCAGAAGTACCTGAACACGCGCTTCGCGGAGAAGGGCGGGGCGGCGGCCTCGTTCCTGAAGAAGTTCCGCTGGTCGGTCGAGGAGCAGAACGAGGTGTCGCTGATGATCGCCGAGGAGAAGATGGCGCCGGCCGAGGCGGCGAAGAAGTGGGTGGAGCGCAACGAGGACACCTGGCGGGCGTGGGTGAACTGAGGGCCACGCGCCGTTCGGGGGGCGCCCCGATCCGTGGGTGTGCGGGGCCCGATAGCGGGTAGGCGCAGCACGTGATCACCTCCGTGACCGCTCCGGACGTGCCCACCACCCGGATGAAGCATCAAGAGAATTCGGAGGGCAACATGATCGTCATCGGCCTCATTCTGCTCATCATCGGCTTCGTCACCGGCATCAGCATCCTGTGGACCATCGGCATCATCCTTCTCGTCGTCGGGGCGATCCTTTGGATCATCGGTTCCCTCGGCCACGCCGTCGGTGGACGCAAGCACTACTGGTAGGGACCGGGGCATCGGTCACCGATAGGACCGGGGCATCGGTCACGACCAGTCCTCCGTAGGTG
>NZ_JBHVPG010000041.1:35968-84180 GCF_042887545.1 Streptomyces sp. NPDC057939 | reverse complement strand
TTCTTTCACAACCCCCCGCATCCCGACCGGCGCTCCCCCCGCACCGCGGCCGGCCCCCCCACCCGCCCCCGCGCTGCGGCCCCCGCCCCGCCGCCCGAGGCCGTGCCGCGTTCGCGACGCGTTGCCCACCGCAGCGCGAGGGTTCACCGGTCCACCCCCGAACCGGTGAACGGAAGACCGTCCTGCCGCACTCCGGGGGCGCGGGGGAGATTTCGGCGGGAAGGCGCGGGTACGCGCTCCTCATGACGCCCACCAAGCCGCCGCTCGCCTCCACCGGGCAGGCTGCGCCCCAGGCCCTGAGCCCACCCGTCCCCGCCGAGGGACCACTGCCCAAGGACCACACCCAGGCGATCCTGGAGACCACCAAACTGGTGGCCGCCCTCCTCAAGCGGTCGGGACCGCCCTTCGCCCTCGCCGGCAGCGTGGCCGCGTTCGCCCACGGTCTGCCGGCCATGTTCCAGCACGACACCGACTTCTGTGTCCGGCCCGAGGACGCCGACGCGGCCATCAAGGCCCTGGAGGAGGGCGGCATCGAGATGCGCCGCGCCCCGGAGGACTGGCTCGTCAAGGGCAGGTCCGGCGGGGAGGAGATCGACCTGATCTTCGAGCTGGAGCGTCGGCCGGTGAGCACGGAGCTCCTGGAGCGGGCCGAACTGAAAGCGGTCGACTCGGTGTGGATGCCCGTCCTCGCGCCCACGGACCTCATGGGCAGCCGGCTCGCCGCGCTCTGCGAGCACTACTGCGACTTCGGCGACCTGCTGCCCATGGCGCGGATGCTGAGGGAGCAGATCGACTGGGGCCGGTTGGAACGTGACCACGGGTCCGAACCACTGCCCGACGCGTTCCTCCACCTGCTGGAGCGACTGAGCGTCATCGAGAGCAGGAACACCCACGGATCCGGCCTGGTCGGGCCGGTACGGGAGGAGAGCACATGACGTCCCACGACATGGTGGAGTACCGCATCGAACACCTGAGGGACCGGCTGGCCCGCGAGGACATCGCGGAGCTGGGCGTGCGGGTCGAGGCACGCGGGTCCCGTGCGGTGATCTCGGGCAGCGTGACCAGCCCGGAGTGCCGGGCGGAGGTGTTGAGGCTCGCCGCGGAGGAACTGGCCGGACTGGACTGGCAGGAGGACCTCATGGTCAGTCGACCGGCGCCGCCCGGCCGGGCGGAGGAACTCTCGTGATCCGAGTGGCGGCCGTCGGGGACATCCACCTGGGCCCCGGCAGCGCCGGATTCCTGCGGCCCGCCTTCGACACCCTGGGCGACTGCGCGGACCTGCTGCTCCTGGCCGGTGACCTGACGCGACACGGCACCAGGGAGGAGGCCAGGGTGGTGGCCGGCGAGGTGGCGGGGCTGGCCGTCCCGGTCGTCGCGGTGCTCGGCAACCACGACTACCAGAGCGACCAGGAGGAAGCCGTCGCCGAGGAACTCACGGCCGCCGGGGTGCACGTCCTGGAGGGCACCGGTGTCGTCCTCGACCTGGCCGGCACGAGGGTCGGCGTGGCCGGGACCAAGGGCTTCGGCGGCGGCTTCGCCGGACGCAGCGGCAGCGACTTCGGGGAACCGGAGATGAAGGCCTTCATCCAGTACACCCGCACCTGCGCGGGAGGACTCGAAAAGGCGCTGCGGGGTCTCCAGGACGCCGGGAGCGACCTGCGCATCGCCCTCACCCACTACGCGCCCGTCCCGGACACCCTCGCCGGGGAACCCCTGGAGATCTACCCCTTCCTGGGCAGCTACCTTCTGGCGGAGGCCATGGACGGCGCCGGCGCCGACCTCGCCGTGCACGGGCACGCCCACTCGGGTACCGAGCACGGCATGACGGCCGGCGGAGTACGGGTGCGCAACGTGGCCATGCCCGTCATCGACCGGGCCTTCGCCGTCTACCACCTGTCGCCCCACGCACTCATGCCGGCCGGGTCCTCGACGCCGCCGTCCGACGGCGCCGAGTCCTGACTGCGCGCCCCTACGTGAGCCCCTGCGGCCCCACCTCGGGCCGCGGGGGCTCATCCGCGTGCTGCCGGGGCCGGTCCCCGTCGTCGGCGGGGAGGGCGGTCCCCTCCTCGCCGGCCGCGTCCCCCTCACCCGAGGGCTGCTCCGTGTCGTCGTCCGCGGCGTAGGCGCGGAGGTGGACTATCACCGTGTTGGCGACGGCCACCAGCGGGACGGCGACGACCGCACCGCCGATCCCGGCGACCAGGCCGCCCGTGGCCACGGCCAGCAGCACCGCCAGCGGGTGCAGGCGCACCGCCCGCCCCAGGATGAACGGTTGCAGGATGTGCCCCTCGATCTGCTGGACGACGAGGACCACCACCAGGGCCATGAGCGCCGTGAACACTCCCTGGGTGACCAGGGCGACGATCACGGCGAGCGCCCCCGAGGCCACGGCGCCGACGAGCGGCACGAACGAGGCCAGGAAGATCACGACGCCGATGGGGACCGCCAGGGGCACACCGAGGAAGTAGATGCCGATGCCGATGAAGAGGGCGTCGATGAGGGCCACGATCATCGTTCCGCGCACGTACGCGGTGAGCGTCCGCCAGGCCCGCGGGCCCGCGTCGGCCACACCGGGGCGGGCGGCGGCCGGGATCA
The DNA here is from genome assembly GCF_042887545.1 of Streptomyces sp. NPDC057939. Classification (NCBI taxonomy): domain Bacteria; kingdom Bacillati; phylum Actinomycetota; class Actinomycetes; order Kitasatosporales; family Streptomycetaceae; genus Streptomyces; species Streptomyces sp. NPDC057939. The sequence goes on along the minus strand of NZ_JBHVPG010000041.1, from coordinate 81,585 downwards.
GCTTGAGCGTCCACTGCCATACGCGCGGTCCGTCGTAGAGCAGGCACAGCGTGCAGAACATCGCCAGGAGCATGCCGGTGATGATCTCGACCAGGACCGTCACGCCTTGCAGACCGGTCGAGGTGATCTCGCTGGTACTGGTGCCGATCGCGTCGTTCAGCTTCTGCGCGACGTCGTTGATCTGCTGTTCGGTCACGTGGAGGGGGCTGTCGACGAGCCAACGTTTCAGTTCGGCGATGCCCTCCTGGAGACGGCCGGACAGGGTGTCGAGGTTGTCGAGCACCTGCCATACGACGAACCAGCCGACCAGACCGAGCACGAGGAACCCGCATATCGCGGTGACGGCGGTGGCGAGCCCCTGCGGCAGTCCGCTGCGGTGCAGGCGGGCGACCGTCGGCTGGAGCAGGGCGGTGACCAGCAGCGCGACGACGAAGGCGAGGGCGACCAGCCGCACCGCGCCGATGACCTGCATCACGACCCACAGGGCGGCGGCCAGGACCACGAACCGCCAGGCCGCCTCCGCGGCCACGCGGACGCCCCAGGGCACCGCACCGGCCGGGTCCGGGGCCCGCGTACGGGCCCTGCGGAGCTGGGCCGCGCGCTCGGCCTGTTCCGCGTACTCGGCCTCGTACTCGGCGTTGCGGCGCGCCAGGGCCCGCGCGCGCCGTTCGCCGACCGCGTTGGCACCGTTCTTCACGCGGTCGAGCCATGTGTGGGTTCCGGGCATCCGGACCATCCCTTCTCGTCGCTGGCCTTCTGCCCCCATTTCCCGAGATCAGCCGAACGGATTCCACGGCCGCTCCGGGCGCGGCGGGTGGCCGCCCGGAGCCCGTGGGGAGCCCTCGGCCGGGCACGATCCCCGCCGCACAACACCCCCCGGAACGGCCCCGTTTGGCCTCGGGGCGCCGGGGCAGACGTGCGTCATGTCGGACACCGCAGGGACGATGAACACGGGAACCGTCACCACCAAGGTGCCGGCGCGACTGGACCGGTTGCCCTGGTCCCGATGGCACTGGATGATCGTGATCGGGCTGGGCACCGTCTGGATCCTGGACGGTCTCGAAGTCACCGTCGTGGGCAGCATCGCCAGCCGCCTCTCCGAGGACGGCAGCGGCCTGTCCATCACCGACGCGCAGGTCACGGGTCTTGCCGCCGCCCTCTATGTGGCGGGCGCCTGCGCCGGGGCGCTGTTCTTCGGCCGCCTCACCGACCTGTTCGGCCGCAAGAAGCTCTTCCTGATCACGCTCGCGGTCTACCTGGCCGCGACCGCCCTGACGGCACTCTCCTTCTCGTCCTGGTGGTTCTTCCTCTTCCGGTTCCTGACCGGCTTCGGCATCGGCGGCGAGTACGCGGCCATCAACTCGGCGATCGACGAACTGATCCCCAGCAAGTACCGCGGTCGCGTCGACCTCATCATCAACGGCAGCTTCTGGCTCGGCGCGGTCGCCGGAGCCCTGCTGTCCGTCGTCGCCCTGAACACCGAGATCTTCGCGCCGTCGGTGGGCTGGCGACTGACGTTCGCCCTCGGCGTCGTCCTCGGCCTGGTCATCCTGCTCGTACGACGACACGTTCCGGAGAGCCCGCGCTGGATGTTCATGCACGGCCGGGTGCAGGAGGCCGAGGACCTGGTCGCCGACGTCGAGCGACAGGTGGAAGCGGAGACCGGGAAACCGCTGCCGGAGCCCGGCGAGGCCATCACCGTCACCGTGCGCCGGAGCATCGGCTTCGGCGAGATCGCGAGGACCGTGTTCCGCACGTACCCGCGCCGGGCCGTACTGGGCCTCTCCCTCTTCATCGGGCAGGCCTTCCTCTACAACGCGATCACCTTCGGCTTCGGCTCGATCCTCGTCACCTTCTTCGACGTCCCCAGCTCGGTCACCGGCTACTACTTCGCCGTCATCGCCGTCGGGAACTTCCTCGGGCCGCTGCTGCTGGGCCGGTTGTTCGACACGGTCGGCCGTCGCGTCATGATCTCCGGCACGTACATCCTGTCCGGTCTGCTGCTGTTCGGGACGGCCTGGCTGTTCGGCGCGGGCCACCTCTCCGCGGCGACCATGACCGCGTGCTGGTGCGTCGTGCTCTTCTTCGCCTCGGCCGGCGCGAGTTCGGCGTACCTGACCGTCAGCGAGATCTTCCCGATGGAAACCCGCGCGATGTCGATCGCGTTCTTCTACGCCATCGGTACCGCGGCCGGCGGCATCTCCGGCCCCCTGATCTTCGCCGGACTCACCTCCAGCGGCGTGGTGGCCGACGCCGCGCTCGCCTTCTGCATCGGAGCCGCGCTGATGGTCGCCGCGGGGCTGGTCGCCGTCTTCTACGCGGTCGCCGCGGAGGGCCGCTCCCTGGAGGACATCGCGACCCCCCTGTCGGCCCGGCCCGCGGAACCGGCACCCCGGTCGACCTGACGCGCGGGGGAGGGCTCGCGAGCGGTGCCCACACCCTCCGCGGCACGGTCGCCGTCGCCACGATCCGGCGGCGGCACCCCGCCCGCGGCCGCCACGTCCTCACCTACCCGTCCAGCGGGACCAGGACGCCGAGTTCGACCTCCTCGAAGACCCGTGACCACCGGGCCTCCTCGTCCTCTAACACGCGCGGATCGCTCCGCCGAGCCTGTTCGATCACGTCCTCCACGTAGTCCTGGCGGGCCGACTGGAGCGCTCCGCGCTCCGGTCCCGCCGCACACCGGGAACCCTGGCGGGGACGGCAGCGGTCGTGTGACGCGGGTCACTCCGTCCGGTCGATGAGTTCTTCCCGCGGCCCGGGTCAACCTTGTGACCACACCGACCCGAGACAGGACGAGCAGCCATGACCGACGCAGTGAAGGGCCCCGCCTCCTACTTCCCCTCGATCGAGAAGAAGTACGGCCGCCCGGTCGCCGAGTGGAAGGCGCTCATCGCCGCCTCGCCGCTCACCAAGCACATGGAGCTCGTCTCCTGGCTCAAGACGGAGCACGGCCTGGGCCACGGCCACGCCAACGCCCTCGTCGCGCACACCCTCGCCGAGTCCGCCGCGAAGTGAGGCGGCCCGCCCGGTTCCGCCCCGCCCCCACCGCCGACGGCATTGGAGTGGCCCTGTACCCGCCGGTGGCGTGGCTTCCGCGCATCCCGGTGCGCCTTCCTAGGGTCGGCGGGTGACGGGGGGCCGGGTCGGAACAGGTGGGTGAGTCGTGGAACGCATGACGGCACGAGCACGAGCACGAGCACGGACGCACGGGCGATCCCCGGCCGGCGCCGGCCGAACGACGTGGACGCGCACCAGTCGGCTGGCGGCCGTGACGGGCCTGCTGGCGCTGTGCGCCCTACCGACCGCGCCCGCGGGCGCGACGCAGGCCGTCGACGGCCGCTCGCCGGCCGGTCCACCGCTGTACGTGAGCGACTACGGCAACAACCGGGTCGTGACGCTCCCGGCGGACGGCGGCGACGGGACGACCGTGCCCCTCGAAGGGCTGGTGCGTCCCACCGGCATCGCCTGGGACACCGCCGGCGCCCTGTACGTCTCCGACACGGGCAACAACCGGGTGGTGACGCTGCCCCCGAACGGCGGGGAGCAGGCCACGGTGCCCACCGTCGACCTGTCGCGCCCGCTCGGCCTCGCCGTCGACGCCGCCGGGAGCGTCTACATCGCCGACAGCTTCAACGACCGCGTGGTGAAGGTGCCCGCCGGCGGCGGCCCCCAGACGACCGTCCCCACCACCGGCCTGCTGCACCCCTGGGGGCTTGCGCTGGAGCCCGACGGGGACCTGTACGTGGCGGATTTCGTCAACGACCGCGTCGTCAAGGTCGCCGCGGACGGGAGCGGTCAGACCACCGTGCCCACGGTGGGGCTGTCCCAGCCGACCGGCCTCGCCCTCAACGCGGCGGGTGACCTCTACGTCTCCGACAGCGGCAACAACCGCGTCGTGAAGGTGTCCGCGGCCGGCGGGCAGCAGAGCACGGTCCCTCTCACGGGCCTCAGCGATCCGCTGGGTCTCGCGCTCGACGGCACCGGAAACCTTTACGTCGCCGACGGTTTCAACAACCGGGTGGTGCGCGTACGGGAGACGGGCGGCGGGCAGGTCACCCTCCCGTCCACCGGCCTCAACACGCCGACCGGCCTCGCCTTCCCGCCGGCGAAGGCCCGCCCCGGCCCGGTCGACGCCGTCGACAAGGGCCTCACGAAGCTCCGCTGACCCGTTACCCACCCGGGGGCGGGTCCTGCCGCGTGTCGGGAATCCGAACCGTGACGAGGAGACCGCCGCCGGGGCGGGGGACGAGGTCGAGCGTCCCCTCGTGGGCGCGGACGACGCTCTGCACGATGGCGAGGCCGAGGCCGGCGCCGGCGTGCTCGTCGGTCCGGACGCGTTCCGTGCCCCGCCGGAAGGCCTCGGTGAGGGTCGGTACCAGGTCCGGCGGCACCGGCCGGCCCGTGTTCTCGACCCGCAGTACGCTCCCGCCGTGCCGTGCCTCGGTGTGGACCGTCACGGTGCCACCGGCGGGGAGGTTGTGGACGACGGCGTTCTGGACGAGGTTCGTCACCATCCGCAGCAGCAGCTCCGCCGAGCCACGGGTCCGGGTCGCCCCGCCGGTGACGTCGAGCGTGACCCCGCGCCGTTCGGCGAGGTGGAGCAGCGTTTCGGCGGCCTCCTCGGCGACGAGGGAGAGGTCCACGTCCTCACGGGTGAAGTTCCCCCGGTCGCTGCGGCTGAGCAGCAGGAGGGCCTCGGTCAGGTCGATCGCGCGCGTGTTGACCACCTGAAGGCGTTCGAGGACCGCGTCCCGGTCCCCGGCCGGATCCCTGCGGGCGACATCGAGCAACGTCCGCGAGATGGCCAGCGGGGTGCGCAGTTCGTGCGAGGCGTTCGCCGCGAACCGCTGCTGCTCGGCGACGTGCGACTCCACTTGTTCGAGCATGGTGTCGAACGCGTCGGCGAGCTCACGGAACTCGTCCTGACGGCCGTCCATGCGTACCCGGTGGGACAGCGATCCGCTCCCCGCGGCCCGGGCCGCGGCCGTGATCCGGGTGAGCGGCGCGAGCATCCGACCGGCCAGCACCCACCCCCCGACGAGGCCGAACACGAGCAGGAGGAGCATCGCCCCGGCCGCGGCCGGGGCGAAGGTGCGCACGAGGAGGTAGCGGTTGGGCGAGATCCCCAGGAGGCCCTGGGAGTTGTCGGGGACGTAGCGCAGCAGGAACACCCACACCACCGCCAACAGGAGGGCTCCGGCGACGGTGAGGAAACCGGCGTAGCTGAGGGTGAGCTTCCACCGGGCGCTGAGCCCCGGCCCTCTACGCACGCGCGCCGCCGGGGCGTGCGGTCTCCGGCCCGGGACCGATCCGGTAGCCGACGCCCGGCACCGTGGCGATGACCCAGGGTTCGCCGAGCCGTTTGCGCAGCGCGGAGACGGTGATGCGGACGGCGTTGGTGAAGGGGTCCGCGTGCTCGTCCCAGGCCCGTTCCAGGAGCTCCTCGCTGCTGACGACACCACCCTCGGCGGCCACGAGGACCTCCAGCACGGCGAACTGCTTGCGGGTGAGCGCCACGTGGTGTCCGTCGCGGAAGACCTCCCGGCGGAAGGGGTCCAGTCGCAGGCCCGCGATCTCGCGGACCGGAGGCCGGGCGTGCGCGCGTCTACGGTCGAGCGCCCGCAGCCGCAGCACGAGCTCCCGCAGCTCGAACGGCTTGGTGAGGTAGTCGTCGGCGCCGAGCCCGAAACCGGATGCCTTGTCGTCGATCCGGTCAGCCGCGGTGAGCATGAGGATCGGGATGCCGCTGCCGGAGGCGACGATGCGTCGGGCGACCTCGTCGCCGGAGGGCCCGGGGATGTCGCGGTCGAGGACCGCGAGGTCGTAGGAGTTGACGCCCAGCAGGGCCAGGGCGGAGTCGCCGTCGCCGGCGATGTCGGCGGCGATGGCCTCCAGACGCAGACCGTCGCGGACGGCCTCGGCCAGGTACGGCTCGTCCTCCACGATCAGTACGCGCATTCCCGAAGCCTAGGCGCACCGACCTATCGCCCACGTATGCGACGTGTGCGTCCCGCCCGCCGCCCCCGCGTCAGCCCGCCGGTACCGATGCCGACGATGCCCGCGCGGGGCGGGGCCGCTCCGCCGGCGGCTGTTCCACTGTCCGCCACCAGCGGCGCGAGGCCAACGCGGCCAGCGCGGCGCCGGCCGCGTTGACCAGTACGTCGTCCACGGAGGACACCCGGTCCAACCGCAGGACGTACTGCGCGGTTTCCACCAGCACCGAGCAGACCGCGCCGAGGGCCAGGACCCGCGGCACGGACGCCAGCGCCGCGAACCGCACCGGGGCGAAGAAGCCCAGCGCCGCGAAGACCAACAGGTTGCCCACGATCCCGAGCGGCCCCATCGTCACCAGGTCCAGCAGCGGAACGAGACTCACCCGGCCGGGGACGATCCCGGCCCCGGCGCCCGGCATCAGGATCATCCACACGAACGGCGCCGTCCCGTGGACCATGCCCACCTCGGCCAGCGACCTCCGCCAGGCCCCCGCGACGCCCGCGGCGCGCCGCCGACGAGCCAGGACCCACACCAGCAACAGGGACAGCGGTACCGAGAGCAGCGTCATGAACACGACGCCGTTGAACGTGTCGAAGCAACCGTGCCACCGTCCGGCCAGGCACATCGGGGCGGACATCATGAGCGGCCGCCGCAACAGGAACACGGCGCCCGCCACAGCGAGGACCACCGGACCGAGGAGCACGATCCCGCGCCAACGGCGCCGAGATGCTGTCAGGGATGCGTCATGGTTCATGCCCCCATGGGACACGCGGGACCGTCGCGCTGGCGTATGCGGTTCTCGATACGCCCGCGATACACGGAACGCCCCTCAGTCGCTCCCGGTCGGATCAGTCGCGCCCGGTCAGAACGACCACCGGGTGTGGCTGTAGACCCCGTCGTCCCGGCCGAAGCCGTACGCGGTGTCCGGGGCCACGGCGAACAGCACGGCGTCGCCCTTGCGGAACGCGTCCCCGATGCCGTGGAAGGTCCCCTCGGGGGAGGTGATGTGCTCACCGTACTTCGCCTCGTACGCCGCGATCACCACCTCCATCGCCGCCGGATCCGAAACCCGTACCGCCGTGCCCTCCACCACCAGGTCGAGCCCCTCGGTCAGGGAGTTGCCCCCGGTGGTCACCGCACAGTGACCGTCGTGGGCGAGGTTCCTGGCCTTCTGTTCCCCCGGGCCGGTCGAGAAGTACAGCGCTCCGTCGTGCCAGGCGGCGATGACCGGGGTGACGTGGAGCCGGCCGTCCGGCCGTACCGTGGAGAGCCAGAAGATCTCGGCGGCGGCAAGCAGCCGCAACGCCTGCGACCACTCGGCCGCGGTGACGTCCTCGGCACCGGGGCGGGGGTGGAGCGCCGAGCTGTAGCGGGCGTCCAGCTCGGTCGTGGGTTGGTCGGTGGGTCCTTGATCCGGCATGGCAGATCTCCTTCCTCCGCCCATCGTCGACCGGCCGGCCGCCGGCGGGCCGGTCGACACGCCCGCGCCCACCTCACCGACCGCCCACCTCGCCGACCGCCCGTCGCACCGGTCCGACGGCCGGTGCCGACCGACCCGCCGGTAGATTGGCCGCGTGATCGATTTTCTGCGGGACGCCCCGGTCGAAGGCAGCCTCGACGTCGTCTGGCACGCGGGTTGGCCGTCCCCCAAGCACGACCCCGCCCCGGAGATCCAGGTCCACGCGTACACCGAGCACACGGTGATCCTGCGCCAGAACAAGTCCGTCCACTACGAAGCGCCGTTCGTGTTCCTCCTCTTCGGCAACGACCGCGCCCTGCTGCTCGACACCGGCGCGTCCGCCGACCCCGCCCACTTCCCCCTGCGGGAAACCGTCGACGCGCTCGTGGCGGACTGGCTGACACGTCACCCGCGACCGGAGTACGCCCTGCTGGTCGCCCACACCCACGGGCACGGCGACCACACCGCGGCGGACGTCCGGTTCGCCGACCGGCCGCACACCACGGTCGTGGGGGCGGGCCTGGACGAGGTCACGACGTACTTCGGGCTCCGGGACTGGCCGCACCGACAGGGCGAGCTCGACCTGGGCGGTCGGATCCTCGACCTGATCCCCGGGCCCGGACACCAGGAGGCCGGGCTGGTCCTCCACGACCGGCACACCGGGCTGCTGCTGACCGGCGACACCGTCTACCCCGGTCGGCTGTACATCGAGGACCCGGCCGCCTACTCGGAAACCGTCGACCGGCTGCTGGACTTCTGCGCGACCCGCACCGTCCGCCACGTACTCGGCTGCCACATCGAGATGACGACCACGCCTGGCGAGGACTACCCGCGCGGCACCACCCACCAACCGGACGAGCCCCCGCTCCAGCTCACCACCGACCACCTGCACGCGCTGCGCCGGGCCCTCGACGAGACGGAGCAACGCCGAGGCACCCACCCGTACGACGCGTTCGTCCTGGTCTACCGGGACTGACCGGGACTGACGGGGCCCACCGGGATCGACGGGACCTACGGCGACTGACCGGACCGGCCGCCCGACCCGGCCGCTACGCGGTCCGCGTCCGGCCGGGGCTCGTCCGGCTCGTCCCCGCCCGTCCCGTCGGCCGGGTCCGCCGCGCCCGGGCCCTCGTAGGCGGTGGGGCGTTCCTCCCAGAACGTTCCGGACACCGCACGCCGGGCCAGCATCACCACGATGCCGACGAGACTCAGTCCGAGGGCGATGACCAGGGGCGGGCCGAGGCCGAACCAGGACGTCCCGCCCGCCGAGTTCGCGGGGTCCGCCATGTCGGCGACGGCCTCCACGAGCAACCAGACCAGCATGCCCGCGCCGATGACCGGCCCGGCGCCGATGAACAGGAACTCGCGGACCCCCGCGGTGAGTCGGCGCCGGTGGTACACCGCGCAGGCGATGCCGGTGAGGGCGTAGTAGAACGCGATCAGCAGGGAGAGGGCCGTCAGGGAGTCGGCGAGGGCGTTCTCGCTGATCCGGTGGATGACCAGGTACCAGACGGTGGCCGTACCGGCGACCCACCAGGTGCTGACCGCGGGGGTGCGGAACCGGCCGTGGATCCGACCGAACCGGCTGGGGAGGGCGTGCCTGCGCGCCATTGACAGCGCGGTCCGCGAGGCCGGGATGATCGTCGTCTGGGTCGAGGCGAGCGCCGACGTCGCCACGGCGAGGAGCACGATCCAGTCCCAGCCGCCGAGCACCTCGTGGGCCAAGGAGGCGAACACGGCCTCCTCGTCGTCCGCGTGCGCGCTGAGGTAGCCGGTGCCCGCGAAGGCGACGACGGCGAAGGCCACCGAGACGTACGTGGCCAACAGGACGACCGTGGACCAGATGCCGGCCCTGCCCGGGGTGGAGGAGGGGTCCGTCGTCTCCTCGGAGAGGTTGACGGCCGACTCCCAGCCCCAGTAGACGAACACGCCGAGCAGCAGCCCGCCGGTCAACGCCGTACCGCCGGCCCCGAACGGGTTGAGCCAACCGGCGGCGGGACGCACCGCGTCGAGGGAGCCGGTTCCGGAGAGGACCTTGTGGAGGGCCACGGCCGCGAAGACGAACAGGCAGACGGTCTGGAGCAGGACGAGGACGTTCTGCAGCCGGGCCGCCGCCTGGGTGTCGCGTACGCACAGCGCGGCCATCGCCACGATCAGCAGCACGGTCAGCGACTGGCGTACCAAGGTGTTCCCGGCCCAGCCGTCGAGGCCCACGGCCAGCAGGCCGAAGTTGACGGCCACGTCGGCCAGCGAGCCCACCACCAGGACGCCGGTCATCGTGATCGCCCACCCGCCGAGCCAACCGGCCGTGGGTCCCAGCGCCCGCGTCACCCAGGAGAAGGTCGTGCCGCAGTCGGGATCCGCCCGGTTCAGGTAGTAGAAAGCGGAAGCGATGAGCACCATCGGAACGAACGAAGCGAGCATCACCCCGGGGGCGTGGACGCCGACCAGGGCCACGATCGGCCCGATCACGGCGGCCAGGGAGTACGCCGGCGAGGTGGCGTTGAGCCCGATGGCGAGGGCGTCGACGAAACCGATCGCGTTCGGTCTGAGCGTGGCGGCCGGCGTCCGCGGGGTGTCTTCGACCATGGTCCCTCACTGGTGCGGTGTGAACGGGGCGTGAATGCGAAGAGGAAACCCGTGCGCCGTACGAAGGGTCAATGGTGTTGGCATAAGCGGCCCCCCGGCTCGGCCGGGCCGGCCCGCGGTCCACGCCCGCGGTCCACGCGTTCCGTGCCCCGCGCCCGGCCCGGGATCGTGCGGGCGGGCCGGTCAGCCGGACAGGCCGGCCAGTTCGCGTTCGGCACTGTCCAGCAGCATCTCCAGCGCGACCGGGTAGGCGCTGTGCGGCATCCGGGCGGCCAACAGCCCGACGGTGGCCGCGATGTTCGGGTACTCGTCCGCGGGCAGTCGGGCGTACGTCGACTCCCACCGCTCCTCGTCCGCCTCGCGGTCCTTCGCCGCCAGCGCCAACGGGCCCGCGTCGAGCGCGGCGAAGGCCAGGCACTGGTCGATGTAGGCGTGGTAGATCCGCACGGCGTCCCCGTCGGGGAACCCGGCGCCGCGCAGGCTGCCGAGGATCGCCTCGTCCGCGGCGATCTCCCGCGGTCGGCCGCTCACGCGGCTCGCGGTCAGCAACGCGGCCTGAGGATGGGCGAGGTACGCGCCGTGGATGCGGAGCCCGAGGGAGCGCAGGTCGTCGCGCCACCGCCCGGTCGGGAGCCAGCCGGCGAGCGCCCGGCCGATCAGCTCCTCGCCCATGGCCAGGGTGAGCCCGTCCATGCCGTCGAAGTACCGGTACAGGGTGCTGGGGTCCGCGCCCAGGGCGGCGCCGAGCCGCCGGGCGGAGAGCCCCGCACTGCCGTGCTCGCGCACCATCCGCAGCGCCGTCTCGACGATCAACCGCTCGGAGAGCACCGTGCCCTGCCGGGTCGGACGCCGCCGCCTGCGCGCGTCCTCCGGGACCACGTCCTTCGCCATCGCCCGCCCTCTCCTTCGAACCCGCCGGGTTCCGCGTGCCCGCGCCGGTTGCCCGGCACCGGGCCGAGCCTTATGCCAACACCATTGACCTTAGCTCGGCGCGGCGGGTTCCATCAGCCCCTGAGGCGCTCGCCTCACAGAGAAAGGACCTCGCCATGCGTGTACTGCTCGTGGGTGCCGGCGGCGTCGGCAGCGCGATCACCCGGATCGCCGCCCGCCGCGACTTCTTCGACCACTTCGTCGTCGCCGACTACGACCTGGGCCGCGCGCAGGCGGCGGTGGCGGCCCTGGGGGACGAGGAGCGGCGCTTCAGCGCCTGCCGCGTCGACGCCTCCGACGAGGCGGCGGTCGCCCGGCTCCTCTCGGAGCACGGGTGCGACGTCCTGATGAACGCGACCGACCCGCGCTTCGTGATGCCCCTGTTCAACGCCTCGCTGACGGCGGGCAGCCACTACCTCGACATGGCCATGTCCCTGTCCCGCCCGCACCCCGAACACCCGCACAGCGAGTGCGGGGTGAAACTCGGCGACGAGCAGTTCGAACGGGCCGAGGAGTGGGAGAAGTCGGGCCGGCTGGCGCTCGTCGGCATGGGTGTCGAGCCCGGACTCTCCGACGTGTTCGCCCGCTACGCGGCCGACGAACTCTTCGACGAGATCGAGGAGATCGGCATCCGCGACGGGGCCAACCTGGCCGTCGAGGGCTACGACTTCGCCCCGTCCTTCAACATCTGGACGACGATCGAGGAGTGCCTGAACCCGCCCGTGGTGTACGAGCGCGAACGCGGCTGGTTCACCACCGAGCCGTTCAGCGAGCCGGAGGTCTTCGACTTCCCCGAGGGCATCGGTCCCGTCGAGTGCGTCAACGTCGAGCACGAGGAGGTACTCCTCATCCCCCGCTGGGTGGGGGCCCGTCGGGTCACCTTCAAGTACGGCCTCGGTGACGACTTCATCGGCAAGCTCAAGACGCTCCACGCCCTGGGCCTGGACTCCACGGAACCGGTCACGGTCCGCGGCGAGGACGGCCCGGTCCGGGTCTCGCCCCGCGACGTGGTCGCCGCCTGCCTGCCCGACCCGGCCGGCCTCGGGGACCGGATGACCGGCAAGACCTGCGCCGGCACCTGGGTCAAGGGAACCAAGGACGGCCTGCCCCGCGAGGTCTACCTGTACCACGTGGTCGACAACCAGTGGTCCATGCGCGAGTACGGCTCCCAGGCCGTCGTCTGGCAGACCGCGGTCAACCCGGTGGTGGCCCTCGAACTGCTGGCCACCGGCGTGTGGTCCCGGGCGGGCGTCCTCGGCCCCGAAGCCCTGCCGCCCCTTCCCTTCCTCGACCTGCTCACCGCGTACGGCTCGCCCTGGGGCATGCGCGACCAGTCCGCCACCGCCGCCACCACCACCCCGGCGGTCCCGGGGCGGTGACCCGTCCGGTACGCGCGGCCGCCCGGTGCGGCCGCGCGTAAGGATTTCGTCATCGTCACCTTGTGGCGATGCCGTCCGGTCACCGCGTTCAATGGGGGAAACGATCAGCGGGTTCGGCAGGGGAGCGGCAGTGGAGAACGGCAAGCGGCGCGGACGGTTCCTCAGCGGACGCTTCCTCATCGGAGGCCTGGTGACGGCCCTGGTGCTGCTCGGCGCGGGCGTCTACTGGTTCCAGCCGTGGAAGCTCTGGCAGGACGACCGCGTCGACGAGGCCCTGCCGACCGCCCCGCGGTCGACGCCGTCCGCCCCGCCGGCCGGCGCCCCGGACCCGGCCGCCCCGGCGCCGCGGACCGTCGCCCGGGGGAACCTGATCAGCCACGAGCACACCACCACGGGCACCGCGCAACTCATCCGTCTCGCGGACGGTTCGCACACGCTGCGCCTGGAGGACCTCGACACGAGCAACGGTCCGGACCTGAGGGTGTGGCTGACGGACGCCCCCGTCAAGGAGGGCACGGCCGGCTGGCGCGTCTTCGACGACGGCAAGCACGTCAGCCTGGGCAAGCTCAAGGGGAACAAGGGCGACCAGAACTACGAGGTGCCGACCGACCTGAACCTGTCCGAGTACAGCAGCGTCACCATCTGGTGCGACCGCTTCGACGTGTCCTTCGGCGCCGCCGAACTGACCGCCGCCTGACGGCCCCCGACCGGTCATGGCCGCCGCGCGGGCCGGTGCGCTGTCCTCGACGGACTGATCGGGACGAGGGCGGGTTCGCTCCGGGGCGGCGGAGCCGCCGCTCCAGCGGTTGCGGACCGCCCCGGGGAACCCCAGCGTGGAGCCGGGGGAACCCCATCCCATCCGTCACGAGGAGTCGCCGTCATGGGCGGTATGCAGGACAAGCGCCAGGAGCCGGGCAAGGGCCGCGAGGAGCAGGAGCAGGATCGCACGCGCCGCCCCGAGCAGGACCCCGTCCACCCCGCCACGAGCGCGGTGAAGGCCCGGGGCAAGAGCCCCGAGGAGCTCAAGTACCCGCGCCAGGACGAGAACCCGCGCGAGCGCGACGAGGACGAGAGGCGCGACGGGGAGTCCTGACCGCCCCGCCCCGTTCCACCGTCACGACGGAACACGAAGCAGGACCCGGCCGGAGCCCGTCGGCGCCCCGGTCGGGTCCTCGTCGCTCGTACGGCGGAACCGCTACCCCGACCGCACCGACCCCGGTTCGCCGCGCTCGAAGGTCACCGGCAGGCTCCGGGGGCCGCGCAGGCCGCCCGGGCGCCACGGGATCTCCTCCGGCGGTACGGCGAGGGCGAGGCCGGGAAGCCGGCGCAGGGCCGTGCCGATCGCGATCTGCCCCTCCAGCCGTGCCAGCGGGGCGCCCAGGCAGTAGTGGATGCCGTGCCCGAACGCGAGGTGGGCGTTGTCCTGCCGGGTGATGTCCAGGCGCTCCGGGTCGGGGAAACGTGCCGGGTCGCGGTCGGCCAGGGCCGAGCCGATCAGCACGGTCGCCCCGCGCGGGATGCTCACGCCCGCGATCTCGACGTCCTCCCGGGCGAACCGGGCGATGCCGGGGCTGACCGGACCGTCGTAGCGCAGGAACTCCTCGATCGCGCCCGGCAGCAGTGCCGGATCGGAGCGCAGCAGGTCGAGCTGGTCGCGGTGCGCGAGCAACGTGGCGATGCCGCCGCCGATCAGGTTGACCGTGGTGATGTAACCGGCCGCCAGCAGCAGGAACACCATGGCGACGAGTTCGTCCTCGGTCAGCCGCTGTTCCTCGTCCCGGGCCGCGACCAGGTCGCTGAGCAGGTCGTCGGCCGGCCGGGCACGCTTGTCGCGGATGAGCTCGGTGACGTAGGCGCGCATGTGCAGCCACGCCTCGTTCACCACGGCGGGATCCGGCGGCTCCGCACCCCGCATGATCATGCGGTCGGTCCAGTGCTGGAAGTCGTGACGGTCGTCCACCGGTACGCCCAGCAGCTCGCTGATCACCGTGACCGGGAGCGGCAGCGCGAAGTCCGCGACGAGGTCGGCCCGGCCGGCCGCGACGATCGGGTCCAGCAACCGGTCGGTGACGGCCTGGATCCTCGGACGCATCCCCGCCACCCGGCGGGCGGTGAACGCCTTCGACACCAGGCGGCGCAGACGGGTGTGGTCGGGCGGATCGCTGCGGAGCATGTTGCCGAGCATCGACTCGCGCTCGGTTCCGGGCAACTGACGCAGGAGCCGGGTGTCGGCGGCGTCGCGCACGTCGCTGCTGAGGCGGGAGTCGGACAGGGCCGCCAGGCCGTCCTCGTAACGGGTGACGAGCCACGCCTCCAGGCCGCCCGCGATGACGGCGCGGCGCACGGGGCCGTCCTCGCGCAGTTGCCGGTACAGGGGGAACGGATCCGCGACGAAAGCCGGGTCGGCGTAGGGCAGAAGGACGGGCCGCTCAGTCATGGTGCCTCCCGAAGGGTGTCTTTCCGGTTCGCGGTGCGTGTCGCTCCGGCGTGCGCGTCGACCTGTTGTGTGCGTTGCCTCGGCTGCCGTGCGCGGTGTTTGCCTCGGCATTCGCGCGCCGATCAGCGCAGGGACTCCTTCGGGGGCCGCTCCCGCAGGGCCCCGTAGGCGAGGAAGTAGGCAGGGACGCGGTTCAGCCACCGGGAGTCCGTGATGAGCTCGGTCATCCGCTTGGCCCGTCGGGGATCGCCGAACGCCGTGCGGCCGGCCAGCAGCGGCTCGATGACCTGACGGTGGGCGAGGCGCTGGAGCCCCTGCGTGGCCACCGTGGTCGGCATCCGGCGCTGCTGCACGCGGCGCACGTCCCGGAGTCCCACGGCATGCTTCCGCAACGGCCCCACGAGGTGGCGGGCGGCCGCCACCGCGTCCTGCACGGCGAGGTTGATGCCGATCCCGAAGACCGGCGACATGGCGTGGGCCGCGTCACCGATGCACAGCAGTCCGGGGCGGTGCCAGCGGCGGAGCCGTTCGAGCCGGACGTCGAGCAGTTTGACCTCGTCCCAGGAGGTGAGTGAGTGGGCCCGGTCGGCGAGCCAGGGGGCGGCCTCCGCGAACCGCTCGTTGAAGCGCGCCAAGCCCTCCGCGCGCCGCCCCACATCGGTGCCCTTGGGGATGAGCGCCGCACACTGCCAATAGTCGCCGCGGTCGATGAGCGCGGTGAAGAACCGGTCTCCGACGCCCCCCACCAGCCCGCTGGGGTCGTCCTCGCGGCGGGGCAGGCGGAACCACCAGGCGTCCATGGGGCACGGGAAGCCCTCCAGCCCCAGTTCGGGCAGTGCCCTGGCCAAGGAACCCCGGCCGTCGCAGGCCACGGTGAGGTGGGCCCGGACCTCGCCGGTGGCGCCGTCCGCGGTCCGGTACCGCACGCCCGCGACCCGTCCGCCCTCCATCAGGAAGGACGTCGCCTCGGTCCTCATGCGCAGGTCGAAGGAGGGCTCCCGGCGCGCTTCGTCGGCGAGGAGGTCGAGCAGGTCCCACTGCGGCACCATCGCGATGTAGTTGTACTTGCCGGGCAGTGCCCCGATGTTCCCGACCATGACGAGCGAGCGGTCCGGTCCGATGGGCAGCTGGACGGAGGTCACGCGGCGCTGCGGCAGCCGGGCGAACCGTTCCGCGAGACCGATGTCGTCCAGCAGGGACAGGGTCGACGGGTGCACGGTGTCACCCCGGAAGTCGCGCAGGAAGTCGCCGTGCTTCTCCAGCACGGTCACCTCCACCCCCGCCCTGGCCAGCAGCAGCGCCAGCACCATGCCGGCCGGTCCGCCTCCCACCACGCAGCACGTCGTGCGCTCCACGGCAACCACTCCCTTCGCGGGGCCGGGCGGGCCCCAGAGGACATATACCTCAATCAGGGCTTCGGGACCCGTCAGGAACGCAGGGCCGGTCGGAGGCGAGCGGGCGGGCCCTGTCGCGCTTCAGGGCGTCGAGCGCACCGGAGCGGGCGTCCCCGCCCGGGTGCGGAACCCAGGCGTGCCGGGGTGGGTGGTGGGTAGGCGCCGGGCATCCCGGGCTCCCGGGGTCACCTGCGTCACGCAGGCCCCGAGGGCGTGGGGAACGGGCGTGGCCGTCGAGGTGAGGAGAACCCCATGTCCGCACACATTCCGGAGCCGGACCCGGGGCCTGGGCCGGGGCCGGTTCCACGGCCCGAAGCGTCCGGGCCGCCTGCCGCGTCGCCGTCGGTCGCGTCGTCCGTCCCGCCGTCGGTCGTGTCGCACGGCGTGCCGCCGGGCGAGACGCCGCCCGGGGAGTCGAGCACCGGCACCGGGGCGGGCCCGTACCGTCCCCTCACACGCGGCTGGGGCATGGGGCCGCTCGTGGTGATCTGCCTGCTGGCCTTTGCCTGTGCCCTCTTCTTCCTGGCCTACGCGGTGTTCCTGGACCTCTGAGCACCGGCCTCCGAGCAGCCCGTCCATAACGCGTGAATCCCCTCCGGGTCCCGGGCCGGTGTGGTCCGGGGACGGATGAAGGCCGTGCCGCGCGCCTGATCCTGTCGGACGCCGACATATGTTTCATGCGCACCCCTCAACCGCATTCCGTGACCCTGGCCGCGACCCGCGACCCGCGACCCGCGATCCGCCCCCGACCGCAACCGCCCTCCGTGACCGCGATCCGCACCCGCACCGACACCCGCACCCGCACCGACACCCGCACCGACACCCGCACCCGCGACCCCACCGACACCCGCACCCCCACCGACACTCGCGACCCCACCGACACCCGCACCCCCACCGACACCCGCACCCCCACCCCCACCCGAGACCGCACCTCGCGCCCGCTCCCCGCACCCCGTCCACCCCTTGGCCGCCGCCCCGGAACGAAAGGGCAACGCATGACTGAGCCCGGTCCTCTGACACAGCAGACCGCCCCCGCGGTGAACCGGGCGGCGAATCCGCTCCCGGGGCAACAGGCGTTCGCGCGCGCCGTGGGCCTCCTCATGGCCTCGACGCCGTGCACGGCCCGGCACGCGCGCCTGATCCTCGCGACGGCTGCCGACCTCGCGCACGTCTCCGTCGTCGACCTCGTGGCCGCGATGACCGCGATGACCGCCGACGCACCCGCCCCCGCGCCCGGACGAGTCGTGCGGGCCCTGCACCGCGCGGTGGAGGCCGCCCGCAGCCCTTCCACGTCGACGTCGACGGCGGCGCCGTCCACGGCGTCGTCGCACACCGGACCGCCGCCCAGCCGTACCCGGACCGAAGAGGTCCTCTCCCGCCTGCGGGGCTGCCAGGCCCGCCTCACGAGCACCCCGCACGACCCCGGCGCCCTGCGCGCCATGGACGACGCCGCCCACACCCTGTGCGTCCTCATGGGCCGTCCCAGCGCCCACGAGGCGGTGCTGGCGGCGGAGCGCCACCTGGCCGGAACGGCCTGACGACCGCGCGGGACCGGCCCCGAACGAGGCGCCCCACGCCGCTCTCAGAACGTCAACCGGAACAGCGCGCCCCCACCGGGGGCGGCCTCCGCCGTCAGCTCGGCCGAGTGCGCCCGCGCGATCTGCCGCGCCATGGCCAGGCCCAGCCCCGAGCCCGGCAGGGCGCGGGCCGCCCCGGCCCGGTAGAAACGGTCGAAGACGTACGGCAGGTCCTCCGCGGAGATCCCCGGCCCGTGATCGCGGACCGTCAGCTCCGCACCCCGGCCCGGGCCGCCCGCCACCAGCTCCACCTCCACGGGCAGCCCTCCCCGGCTGAACTTCGCCGCGTTGTCGAGCAGGTTCCCCAGCAGCCTGCTCAGCCGGGACGGGACACCCGGCACCACGACCGCGCCCTCGGGCACCCGTACCCGGAACGGGACGTCCGGCCAGTGCGTCCGCGCGGCCTGCGCGCAGTACTCCACCAACGCGCCCAGCCGGACCTGCTCCACCAGGGGCTGCGGCTCCTCGTCGCGGGCCAGCTCGATCAGGTCGTTCACCAGCCCCGTCACCTCCCGGAGCTGGCGCCCCAGCGCGGCGGACGCCCGCTCGCGCTGGTCCGGCGTGAGCCGCTCGCCCCGCGCCAGCAGCTCGGCGTTGGTGCGCAGCGCCGTCAACGGGGTGCGCAGCTCGTGCGAGGCGTCCGCGACCAGCCGGCGCTGGGCGGTGACCGACTGCTCCAGCTCGCCCAGCATGGTGTTGAAGCTCCCGGCCAGCCGGGTGATCTCGTCCTCCCGCCCCGGCGGCGGCAGCTCGATCCGGTGCCGCGGGTCCCGGGTCGCGGCGATCCGCTCGGCCGTCGCGGTGAGCCGGGTCACCGGGGCCAGACCCGTCCGCGACACCCAGTGGCCGAGGAACGCGGCCAGCAGCACCCCGGCCGCAGCCGTCGCCACGAGCCACCGGGCGGCCTCCTCGATGCCGTCCTCGACGGTGTCCGCACGCAGCGCGACCTGGAGCGCCCGCCCCTTCGCGTAGTCGGTCGTGAGCATCCGGGCCGGAAACCCGGACACCGTGATGTTCGTGTAGAACGGGGCCCGCCGACCGGCGGCGACCTCCCGCGCGGCCGGAGCCACGGGCAGCAGCCCCGGCACCCCCGGGTCACGGGCGGGGTCGGCCGCCACCACCTCCGCGCACGCGGGGGCCGCCAGGAAGCGGCACTCCCCGGCGAGGGTGCCCGGCGCGGCCCCCGGCTCGCGCTGCGCGGCGAGCCGCGCCGACTGGGTCAGACTGAGGTCGAGCTGCTGGTACAGCGCGGACCGGACCACGACGAACGCCGCCGCGCACACCCCGACCGCCACGAACGCCACGGCGGCGGTGACGGCCAGCGCGAGCCGGGTCCGCAGCGGACGCCGCCTGCGCCAGGCCCCGCCGAGCCGCCGACGGCCCGCGCCGCTCACGCCGCGTCCAGCCGGTAACCGACCCCGTGGACGGTGTGGACCAGCCGGGGCTCCCCGTCGGCTTCCAGCTTCCGGCGCAGGTAGCCGACGTAGACGGCCAGGGAATTGGAGTCCGGCCCGAAGTCCCGCCCCCACACCAGCTCCAGGATCGACTCGCGCGGCAGCACCTGGCCCGGGTGGCGCAGCAGGAGCTCCAGCAGGGCCGCCTCGGTACGGCTGAACTCCAGCGGCCGCCCACCCCGCCGCCCGGTCCGGGTCGCCGGGTCCAGTACGAGGTCGGCGAAGCCGAGCGGGGCGCCGCCCGCCGGCCCGGGCGCGGCCCGCCGCAGCAGCGCCCGCACCCGGGCCACCAGCTCGTCCAGGGCGAACGGCTTGACGAGGTAGTCGTCGGCCCCGGCCTCCAGCCCGTCGACCCGCTCGCTGACCGAGTCGAGCGCCGTCAGCACGAGGACGGGCGTACGGTCCCCCAGCGCACGGAGCTGCCGGCAGACGGCCAGCCCATCGAGCACGGGCATCATCACGTCGAGGACGACGGCGTCGGGCTCCCAGGCCGCCACCTGCGAGAGGGCCGCGAGGCCGTCCGCCGCGCCCCGCACCTCGTACCCCTCGACGCGGAGGCCGTCCTCGACGGCGGCCCGCACCTCGGGCTCGTCGTCGACCACGAGGATCCGCGGCCCGGGAGCCGAGCCGACGCCGGCGGCACCGCCCGCGCCGCCGGAATGACCGGCTTTGCCGACATTGCCCGTGTTGTCCGTACTGTTCATGGCGCACAGCCTGCCAAAGCCGTCTGAGAGAACCTCTTAGAACGTGCTCAAGGAAGCAATAAGGAGGATCCGAGGAAGCAGTGTCGCGGAGCTCCTCCACCCCGAGGGCTCCCATCCTCGGAGCCCATGACAGCCCCGGGAGAACCAGTGGGTGCCGTGTGTACCTCCCGGACCGGCCCCCCGAGTGCGGCCGGCGACGGTCGGGCGAGTGCATTCCCGCCGACGCGGGGAGCGGCGCGAGACCCAGCGGCCCGTTATGGGCGTCCTGGGGTCATCCCCGGGAGTGCAGGGAGCAGTGATACGCATTCGACATCGACATCCGTCGAGTTGCTCCCGATGTGCCCGACCAACCGGGAGATGGCTTCGATGGGCACCCCGTGGTCGGGGAGCAGGGGCATGCAGTAAAGGCCATCTTGTGTTCAAATGCCGGAATCTCTGAAAGTGCTGCAAAAGGACGGTGGGGCCGGATATCGTCCCAGCTCAGAAAGCCTGCTCCCCGCACCCGCGGGGATGACCCCAGAAGAAGGCAGCGCGCGCGGCGATGACGGAACTGCTCCCCGTACCCGCGGGGATGACCCCCAGTCAGTGCCTGCTGTGCCGCGCGCACGCGTGCTGCTCCCCGCACCCGCGGGGATGACCCCCACCCGGCCGCGCGGAGGACTTCGAGCTCCTGCTGCTCCCCGCACCCGCGGGGATGACCCCATGTCGACTCCTCCTCAGGCGGTTGCTGCGCGCTGCTCCCCGCACCCGCGGGGATGACCCCCGGGGCGAGGTCGACGCGGACGAGTTCGAGCACTGCTCCCCGCACCCGCGGGGATGACCCCGAGGGGTTCACGCCCTGGACGTAGTCGTACCGCTGCTCCCCGCACCCGCGGGGATGACCCTATCGACATGCCGACGTTGTCCACGAGGGTGGACTGCTCCCCGCACCCGCGGGGATGACCCCCTGACGGTCGCCGGCAACATCAACACGACCGGCTGCTCCCCGCACCCGCGGGGATGACCCCGATCCGGAGCCCGGATCAGTACCGCGGTCCCGCTGCTCCCCGCACCCGCGGGGATGACCCCTGCCCCTAATTCAACGGCAGTTGGGCGCATCTCTGCTCCCCGCACCCGCGGGGATGACCCCTCGTACCCCCCTTCCCCGGGGTGGACGCCTTCCGGCTCCCGCACCCGCGGGGATGACCCCGCCCTGTCCTGGACGGGGCGCGTGTGTCGTAAGGAGATCCGGCCCGTCATCACCGACGGTGCCGAGGCGATGGACGGGATCTTCGGCCGGGTTCACGAAGTCGATGTCGAGGCGGCCTAGGAGCGTCCGAACAGGGGGCGTGGCTCCCTGATTGGCTCCCTTGGGGCGGGCGCCGGCGTGGTGGGGGGCCACTGAACAGGGGTCGGCCGCTGTGGATCGTCGGGTCGGCTCTTAGAACGTTCTTAGGGCGCACCGGGAGTGTGCGGCCATGACCACACCACACACACCCGCGGCACTCTCCGTCGTGATCGGTGCGGGCGGCACCGGCGGGCACATCTATCCCGGCCTCGCGCTCGCCGAGGCACTGCGTGCGGCCGTGCCGGGCGCCGTGGTCTCGTTCATCGGGACCGAGCGGGGCCTGGAGACCGAGCTGATCCCCGGCGCCGGATACCGCCTGCACACCGTCGACATGATCCCCTTCGACCCGGCCCTGGGCGCCAAGCGCTACCTGCTGCCCGCCGCCCTGCTGCGCTCCGCGCACCAGGCCCGCTCCGTGATCCGAGCCCAGGGCGCCCAGGTCGCCGTGGGCATGGGCGGCTACCCCAGCGCGCCCGCCGTCCTCGGAGCCCGCCTCGCCGGCCTGCCGGCCGTGATCCACGAGTCCAACGCCGTCCCCGGCCGCGCCAACCAGTTCGCGGCCCGGCTCACCCCGCACATCGCGGTCGCCTTCGACCGCAGCCGCGGTCACCTCACCGGCGGTTCCCGGGCGCTCACCACCGGGATGCCGATCTCCGCGGCCCTGTCCGGCCTCGCCGAACTCCCCGCAGCGGACCGGACGGCGCTGCGCGCCGACGCCCGGCGCGCGCTCGGGGTCCCCGCAGGACGGCGGCTCGTCGTCTTCAACGGCGGGAGCCTGGGCGCCGTCCGCCTCACCCGCGCGGCGACCGCCCTCGCCGGGCTGTGGCAGTACCGGGACGACGTGCAACTCCTGGTCAAGACCGGCCCGGCGGCGCTCCCCGACACGGTGGCCGACCTCGCGGCCTCCGGCGGGCAGCGCATCGCCCGGGCCGTGCCGTACCTGGACCGCATGGACCTGGTCTACGCGGCTGCCGACCTCGTGGTGTGCCGCGCCGGTTCGGCGACCGTCGCCGAACTGGCGGCCACCGGCGTCCCCGCCGTCCTCGTGCCCTACCCGCACGCCCCCGGCGACCACCAGACCCACAACGCGCGGGTCCTGACAGACGCGGGCGCGGGACTCCTGCTGCCCGACACCGAGACCACCGCCGAACGCCTCGCCGGCCTCATCGGGCCGCTGCTGGCCGACCCGGCCCGGCTGACGTCGATGGCCGGCGCCGCCGACCCCGGCCCGCACGCGCGGGCCGCCGAACTGCTGGCCGCGGAAGTCCTCCGCGTCGCCGGCTTCATCCCCACCCCTCACCTGGAGCGCGTATGAACCAGAACAGCTGGACCGGCCGCACCGTCCTCGTCACCGGAGCCGAGGGCTTCATCGGATCGACGCTGGTCGACCTGCTGGTGGCCCGGGGCGCGCGCGTGCGGGCCTTCGTCCACTACAAGCCGTACGCCGAGAAGGGCCACCTGGCGCGCTACCTCGCCGACCCGGACGGCCCCGTGGAGATGTGGGCCGGTGACGTCCGGGACGCCGGCCGGGTCAGCGACGCCGTCGCCGGCTGCGACACGGTCTTCCACCTGGCCGCGCTGATCGGCATCCCGTACAGCTACGCCTCACCGGGCGCCTACGTGCAGACCAACGTCACCGGCACCCAGAACGTGGCCGAGGCCTGCCGCCGCCACGACGTGCGCCGGCTCGTGCACACCTCGACCAGCGAGGTCTACGGGACGGCGCTGACCGCCCCGATCTCCGAGAGCCACCCGCTGCAGCCGCAGTCGCCGTACTCCGCGTCGAAGATCGGCGCCGACATGATGGCGCTCTCCTTCCACCACGCCTTCGAACTGCCGGTGACGGTGGTGCGCCCCTTCAACACGTACGGACCACGCCAGTCGGCGCGCGCCGTCATCCCGACGATCCTCGCCCAACTCCACGCGGGATCCCGCGAGATACGCCTCGGCTCGCTCACCCCGACCCGGGACTTCACGTACGTCACGGACACGGCCGAGGGCTTCCTCGCGGTGGCCGAGTGCGATCGGGCCCTGGGCGAGGCCGTCAACCTCGGCACCGGCGAGGAGATCTCCGTGGGCGACCTGGCCCGGGCCCTGATCAAAGCCTCCGGC
The DNA here is from genome assembly GCF_042887545.1 of Streptomyces sp. NPDC057939. Taxonomy (NCBI): domain Bacteria; kingdom Bacillati; phylum Actinomycetota; class Actinomycetes; order Kitasatosporales; family Streptomycetaceae; genus Streptomyces; species Streptomyces sp. NPDC057939. Next base: position 58,226 of record NZ_JBHVPG010000041.1, on the reverse strand, counting down.
CGGGACGCCGAGGTGGTGGTCGACCCGGCCCGACTGCGCCCGTCGGGCAGCGAGGTCCAGCGCCTCCTGTCGGACAACCGTCGGGCCCGCGACTGGGCCGGCTGGCGCCCCCGGGTCGGCCTGGAGGAGGGCCTGCGCCACACCTCGGACTGGATCGCGGCGAACCCCTCCCTCTTCGCGCCGGGCCGGTACGCGGTGTAGGTCCGCCATCGAACGGGGCTCCGTCGAAAGCCCGTTGACGGCAGGACGGGAGGGCGGGCCACGCTACGGGCGCCCAGGGTGCTGACAGGCTCGGGGTACGGCCGACGGTCGCGTCGACCCGGCTCCACCGGGAGCGGGGTACGTCCGATGACGGGCGCCGTCGGCCACCCGCCGCCCGGTCCGGGTCGTTGCTCCCCTCGGAGCAGTCCGGGTCTTCCCGGGCCGATTCCCGCAACTGCCTTCAGGCCTCGGTCGGGGCGTCCGTGCCCAGGGGCCGGAGTCGGGTGCGCAGGAGGCAGAACTCGTTGCCCTCCGGGTCGATCAGGACGTGCCAGTTCTCGGTGCCGGTCTGGCCGACGTCGGCGGGCCTGGCGCCGAGCGCCAGCAGTCGCTCCAACTCGGCTTCCTGGTCACGGTCGGTGGGGTTGACGTCGATGTGCAGGGGGAGCTTCCCGCGCCGCGGATCGCTGCTGGGGCTGAGGATCAGGGTGGGCTGCGGTCCGCCGAAACCGATGCCGGGCGGCCCGATCTCGATGCTTCCGTCGTCCTCCCGGTTCAGTTCGACGTAACCGAGGACCTCGCCCCAGAACGCGGCGAGCCGTTCGGGATCGGCGGCGTCGATGACCAACTCACTGATGCGGCATGCCATGCCCGCCAGTGTAGGTCGACGGTCCCGGGAACGACCGTCGCCGCACGCCGGGGAGCGGAGCGACGCGCGCGGTGAAGAAATTCGCTGTCCGGATGCCGGACCCGGGTGATAGACAGTCGCAGTGCAAAAGACCTTGGAATTTTCCGATCTACTGCGGCTCATAGACGAGCGATCGGCCGCGTTCCGCGTCGCGATCGCCGCCGCGCCCGACCTCGACGTCCAGGTGCCGAGTTGCCCCGAATGGACGCTGTTCGACCTGGCGGAGCACATCGGCGAGGGCCGTCGCGCCTGGGCCGCCACCGTCGCCGCGGGACCCGCCGCCACCGGCAAGGCGGAGGCCGAGGGGGACACGGCCGCGCCCCGCGAGCGCGAGGCCCTGCTCGCCTGGTTGGCCGAGTCGACACGACAGCTCGTGGACGCGCTGGCGGAAGCCGGCCCGGATCGCGGTTGCTGGACCTGGTGGGCGGCGTCGCAGTCCCCGCAGACCTGTGGTGCCGTCGCCCGGCACCAGTTGCAGCAACTCGCGGTGCACACCTACGACGCCCAGCTCGCCATCGGTGACCCCCTGCCGCTGCCGGAGGAGATCGCCGTCGACGGCATCGAGGAGTTCCTCGTCACCTGCTGCGCGACGACCGGCGCCTGGCCGCACGAGCCCGCCACCGTCGACTACCACGCCACCGAAGGCCGTTCCTGGCGCGTTCGGCTCTCCGCGGACGGCGCACGGATCGACCGCCTCCCCGTGCCCGCCCCCGGTGCCGGTGCCGCGCACCCGGACGGGGTGTACGTCTCCGCCCGGGCCACGGCCGGTGAGTTGGTCCTGGGCGTGTACGGTCGCATCCCGATGGACTCCCTGAAGCTCGACGGCGACCGACACGTGTTCGACCAGCTGGAGGAGTGGGCGCCGGAGGTGTAGGTCACGGCGCCGCGGCGGCCGGGGCACCGTCCGGGCCGCCGCGGAACGACCCGCGGCCGACGGGGGACCGGACCCGTACGCCGGGGACGGACCGTATGGCGGGGGCCCTACGACGGATCCCCCCCACGGCCACCACGGGAAGTGACGGCCACGGCCACGACTACGGCCACGACTACGGCCACGTCCACGTCCACGACTACGGTCGCGGAGCCGGCGGGCGGGCCCACACCGTCCCGCGGGCCTCGTATTCGAGCATCGCCTCGATGCCCGTCGCCGCGTCGGCGCCCAACTCCCGGCGTACGAGCCACAGGGCGAGTTCCAGGCCCGAGGTGATGCCGCCCGCCGTGACCAGGTCGCCGTCGTCCACCACGCGCGCCTGCTTCACCAGTCCGCCCTGCCGCTCCAGGTCGGGGCGGGCCTTGTGGTGGGTGGTGCAGGGACGGTTCCTGGTGAGTCCGGCGGCGGACAGCAGCATGACTCCCGTGCAGAGCCCGCTGATGGTGAGGCCGGGCCGGGCCGCCGAGGCCAGGCTCCGCGGGAGCGTGCCCTTGGCGATCTCGGCCGGGACGCCGGGGCCGTCCCGACGGGCGTAACCGCCGCCGGGCACCACGATGATGTCCGCCGAACGGGGATCCCAGGCGTGCTCGACCTGGACCCGCGTTCCGTACGCGGCCCGGACGGTCCCCGGGCCGGAGACCGACACGTAGCGGACGTCGACCTCGCGGTCCGTGAAGAACCGGGCGGCCGCGAAGACCTCGTAGGGGGCGGCGAAGTCGAGCTCCTCCACCCCGTCGAACATCACGACGCGCACGCGCAGCGGGCCACCGGCCACGGCTGCGGATCGCGGTGCGGCTGCCGCCGCGGCCGGTCCGGTGCCCGCGCCGACCGCGGCGGCCGTGGCACCGATCGCGGTCGAGGCTCGGAGCAGGTCCCTGCGGTTCATTCGTCGTCCGTTCCGATCGCCGTTCCCCCGGCCCGTGCGGCCTCGGGGGAGCGGGCGGGCGCGGTGCGTCCCGCCCTGCGGTCAGAAGTCGGGCCGCGGACCGGGGGAGTTCCCCGCGCCTGCCGTGTCGTGCGCCACAGCGGGTCAATACACCTAGGACCTGTCGTCGAACTCCCGTCCGCCTCGCGCCGCCCCGGCGTTCGGACGTCCGGTCAGTCGTCCAGGGCGCCCAACACCTCACCCAGGTCTACGAACTTGAAGCCCGTGGCGGTGCGCGGACCGTCCTCGGGGCTGTCGTGACCGTCCTGGACGACGAGCAGGCCGCGGGGGAACGCGCGGCCGAGGGGCTGGTTCAGGGCCGCGGCGCCGTCGCACTCCTCCGAGCCGTCGAGGTCGCGGGAGCGGGCGGTGACGCGTACGCCGCCCTCGTACTCGTGCCCGTCCTCGCGCTCACGGTCGTAGAAGGCGAAGGTGTCGTCGCCCTGGCTCGACACCATGAGGAGGCCGTCACCGTCCCCCTCGTCGACGATGGTCAGCCCCTCCACGTCCGCGGACAGCCGGCGCCCACCGAAGCCGGGGTCGGCGCCCGGCGCGCACTCCTCGGTCTCCTCGTCGTACACGGCCGGCACACCGTACTCGCGGACGCGGTCGACCAGCACCGGCGCCGACGTCAGATCGGCACGCATCCGCCAGATGCCGACGTCCTCCTGGCCCGCGTACAGGGTGCCGTTCGCCGGGTCGACGACCATGCCCTCGACCTGCGGCCGCTCGCCCGGTTCGGCGCAGGGGCTCCAGGAACCGCCGTTCGGCAGCCGGAAGGAGGAGGGCAGGTCCAGGGTGCGCACCAGCCGGTACCCGACCGTGCCGCCGGGGGAGGCCGTCAGTTCCAGGAGGGCGACGCGGGTCTCGTGTCGGCGGCTGACCAGGGCGTGGACGCGGCCGGTGGCTCGGTCCGTCCAGGTCGCCAGGCCGTACGCGGTCCGTTGGTCGTTGATGTCGTCCTGCGACGTGGAGAAGACGGGAGGAACGGCCGGCGCGGTGACGTCGGTCAGCGGGCCACCGGGCCGGTCGCGGTCGATGCGGTAGAAGCGGAGCCGGTCGTTTCCGCGGTCCGTGACGACGGCGAGATCCGCCCGCCCCGTGGACAGGCGCATCCGGTGGACCAGGTCGACGTTGTTGAACCGCCCCGGTGCGTCGTCGGGGCCCGGTCCGTTCGGCGCGGGCAGCGCCTGCACCTGGCGCGCCCCGAGGTCGTAGGCGCGCAGTCCGCCCTCCTTGGCCGTGGCGATGACGAGACTGCGGTCGGGGTCGGCGTTGTTGCGCCAGATGGCGGGGTCGTCCGCGTTGGCGTTGCCGCCCTCCGCGTCGTCGAACAACGTGGCGGTCTCCGCCACCGGCGTGACGGCGGGCAACGGGTGCTTCCCGCGCCCGTGCGCCGCGGCGGGGGCGGCCCCGGTGAGACCGGCGAGGACGGCGAACGCCGCGGTCAGGGCGAGCGCCGCCGCGACGGGACGAGCAGGGCGTCCGTGGCGAGTGCGGCGCGGGCGGTCGAAGCGGTGAAGTTCCACCAGGCGTCTCCAGTGGTCGGTCGGACACGTGCGGGGCAATGGCGGCTGAAGACTTGAGCCCCCGCGTTACGGACTCGCCGTCACCGGGCGACGCACAACCGAGCACGACATGAACATGACGTGCCTCTGGTGAACAGGGCGTGCCCCTGCCTCCCCGGACCGCCCCCGCACGGCTCGCTCACCGTCTCCGCACCGCGCCCCGCGCCGCCCGTGCGCCTGACCGTGCGCCGGAAACCACGGCTGCTCCCGTGCCGCCGTGGTTTCCGTCCGCCGGTTCTCAGTACGTGTGGCCCACGTGGGCGAGGGCCTGCTTCAGCAGAACCCCGTGTCCGCCGGGCATCTCGCTCTGCACCGCTTCGGAGGCCGCCTCCTGGGGACTGAACCAGACGAGGTCCAGCGCGTCCTGGCGGGGGCGGCAGTCGCCGGTCACCGGGACGATGTAGGCGAGGGACACCGCGTGCTGGCGCGGGTCGTGGTACGAGGTGACGCCGACGGTGGGGAAGTACTCGGCAACGGTGAAGGGCTGGAGGGAGGAGGGGATCCGGGGCAGGGCGACCGGGCCGAGATCCTTCTCCAAATGCCTCAGCAGCGCGTCACGCACCCGCTCGTGGTGCAGGACGCGGCCGGACACCAGGGTCCGGCTGACCGTCCCGGCAGGACCCATGCGCAGCAGCAGCCCGATGCTGGTCACTTCGCCGCTGTCGTCCACTCGTACGGGCACGGCCTCCACGTACAGGATGGGCATCCGGGTCCGGGCTGTTTCCAGTTCGTCGGAGGTCAGCCAGCCGGGTGTGGTTTCGGTCGTGTCAGACATTGCTTGAGCATACGTTCCTGGTGGAGCGCCCGCAGTAATCGGGGCCGGTTCGCGCAAGGCCGTTCGAGTGCGGGCGGCCGCTGTCGCGTTCGGTTCTGACGGGGAGAAACCCGTACGCGGTACCCGTCGGTCCCGAACGGACCGGCGTACGGTGGCGGTCGACGCGGCGCGGTCTCAGCGCACCGGGTTCCTCGCCATCACCAGCAGGCCGGAGCGGGCCAGCGCCAGCAGCGCCGCGCCGCCCTCCTGCGGACCGGCGCCGGCCGCCGAGGCCGCCTGCTCCCCGGTGCGGGTGCCGTCACACTTCCGCAGCAGTTCCCTGGTGCCGGAGTCGAGCCGGAACGCCCGGACCGGCTCCTGCCACGTCCGTTGGAGGGCCACCGAGACGGGAACGGAGGGGACCGTACCGGGTGCGCCGGGCGCGGTCACGTCGTGGTCGAGGTCGATGACGACGACGGTCGCCGGCACCACCGGCACCCCGCGCTCGACCGCCTCGGCGTCGAGCGCGGCGACCTGCTGCCGCCCGGTCTCGTACCAGTGGCGTGCCGCCTGCACCGCCACCTCGTCCAGGCCGAGCCGGTACCGCTCCAGTTCGAAGCGGCCGAACGCCAGCAGGCCCGACGGGAGCCGTCCCTCCGCGAATTCCAGGAACGCCGTCGCGGAACGCACCGCTCCGACGGGGTCGTCCGGGTGGGCGGGCCGGACGGTGCCGCTGACGTACTCCAGCAGTACCGCCCGGTGCCGGGCGAGGACCTCCGTGACGGTTCCGGGCAGGGCGAGTGCGATCACCACCCGGTGCTTCTCGGCGACGTCCCCGGCGACCCTGGCGTACGCGGCGTCCGGAACACGGCTGATCAGCGCCAGGTCCTCCGCGCTGAGGCCGTACCGGCGGCGCAGCCCCTCGGGGTCCGCCCGCAGCTCGGCCACGGTGAGCGGGGCGCCGGTCAGCAGGGCCGCCAGTACGTCGACGACGGTCATCGCCCGGCCGCCCGTCCGGCGGGCCGTCCGGCAGCTTGTCCGGTCGTCCGACGCGGCGCCCCGAACCGGGCCGTCCGTCGGGCGCGGTCGATCTCGGCGGTGAGTTCCGAGAAGTCGTCGGGGAAGTCCTGGTCCCGTTCCACCAGGGTGGCCTTGAGATCGGTCCGGCCGGCGAGTTCGGCGAGGAGCTGCCACACCTGTTCCGGCACGGGTGCGCTGTGGGTGTCCCGTGCCGTGCCGTCCACACTTTCGATGCCACCCGCGAGGTGCACCTGCACCACCCGCTCCAGCGGGATCGTGTCGAGGAACTCCCCGACGTCGTAATGGTGGTTGCGGGAGTTGATGTCGAGGTTCGTCAGGTCGAGGAGCAGCCCGCAGTCGCAGTGCTCCATCAGCTCCGTGAGGAACTCGGCCTCGGTCAGCGGGTGCGGCAGGTCGAGGTGGTAGGTGATGTTCTCCAGGATCAACGGCACGCCCACGGCGGCCTGCACCCCCTGTGCGCGGCGGGCGAAGTCACGGGCGACACCCCGACTGCGCGGCAGGGGCGTCAGGGTGCCCACGGAGACCCCGCCGGCGCGGGTGAAGCAGATGTGGTCGCTGAACCACGGGGCGTCGATCTCCTCGACGAGGGCGGCCAGTGCCTGGACGTAATGCGGATCTGGCTCCTCCGGCGACCCCAGCGACAACTCCAGCCCGTGCGGGACGAGGGGACGCCCGCGCCGCAGTTCGCCCAGGGACTCGCGCACGTCGGGCGGAGCGAAGAGGTAGTGCTCGGTGATCACTTCGAGCCAGTCGATGGCCTCGCCGGCGGCGGCGACATCCGAGGCGAGCTCCTTTCGGTATCCGAGTCCGGAACCGAGACGGGGCAGGTGTGCGGGCATGGTGACTCCTCAGGCGTGGCGGCGGTCTGCCGGTGCTCCTGAACCGAGGCTAGGCAGCCGGGCCCGCCGGATCCGTCCTGCGAACGGTGGAGCGGGGGGACGGACGGCGCGACCGGGCGGCGACCGGCGGGGGACGGACTGGCCGAGGGACCGGAGATCGGAGCCCGGGGGAGACAGGTTCGTCCGCCCTCCCGCTTCGCCCTCCCCGGTTCGTCCCCCCGGGTCGTCCCATGGGAGGACAGTCGCCCGCCCCCGGGGTTCCTAGCGTGGTGGACGCCGCTGCCGGTGGGCCACCGGGTCCCCGGGCAGCGGTGGGGTTCCGGACGACAGCGTGCCGGGCCCGGAGCCGGAACGAAGGACACCCATTCCGATCGGAGCACACCATGACCACCAAGACCGCAGGAGCCCGTCCCACCACCGCGACGGCGTTCGGGTTCGCCCTGCTCCCGGCTGCGGCCGGAGCACCCTCCCAGGCCTGCCAGCAGAGCTGCGTGGACTGCCTGACCGTTGTTCCGGCCGAGACCCCGGCCCGCTCGGCGACCACCCGGCCGCGCCGTTGAGCGAGCCCGCCCCCGGAGGGCGGTGGGACCCCGCGTCCCGCCGCCCTCCCACCTTGCCCGTCGCCGTTCCCGCACGCCCCGCACCTGACGTCGTCCACCCGCTCGTCCACCCGCTCGTCCAGCCGGACGACGAGGTCGCGGCGGCGCCCTGAATACCGTCGAGAACAGCCACCGGCACCGAGGACCCGAGGAGCCACGTCGTGATCACCGCACCGCCGTTCCGCCCGACGAAGGCCGGCGCCGCCCGCGCGCGCACCACGGATCCGGCCCCCACCCCCGCCGCTGCCGTCCTGGATCCCGTACCGGCCGTGGAGGCTCGCGGCCTGACCAAGACGTACGGCGACATCGCCGCCGTCCGCGGTGTCGACCTGCGGGTGCACGCCGGTGAGATCTTCGGCTTCCTCGGACCCAACGGGGCCGGCAAGTCCACGACCATCGGCATGCTGTGCACGCTCATCGAGCCCACGGGCGGCAGCGCCACCGTCGCCGGTCACGACGTCGTCCGTGAGAGGGCGGTGACCCGCCGACAGATCGGCCTGGTGTTCCAGGAGTCCACCCTCGACTCGCAACTCACCGTGGAACGCAACCTCCGCTTCCACGCCCAGATGTACGGGGTCCCGCGCACGGCCATCGGCCCGCGCGTCGACCGGGTGTTGGGCCTGGTGGGCCTGACCGACCGGCGCGGCAGCAAGGTCAAGACGCTCTCCGGCGGCATGCAGCGGCGTCTGGAGATCGCCCGCGGACTGCTCCACGCGCCGCGCGTGCTGTTCCTCGACGAACCCACCGTCGGCCTCGACCCGCAGACGCGCCGCCACCTGTGGACCTGCATCCGCGACCTGCGGCGCACCGAGGGCGTCACGATCTTCATGACCACGCACTACCTGGACGAGGCCGAGGTCTGCGACCGCGTCGCGATCATGGACCACGGGCGGATCGCCGCCCTGGGCACCCCGGCGGAACTGAAGGCCGAACGCGGCGCGGACCGGGTGCGGTTCACCACGCCCGACACCGCTGCGGCACTGGCCGCGCTCGAAGAGCGCTTCGGGTTGCGCGGGCACGCCCTGGACGACGGCGCCGTGGTGGTCCTGGTCCCGGACGGGCCGAGCTTCCTGCCCGGACTCGCCTGCGGGCTGGGTGTCCCGGTCAGCTCGATGGAGGTCTCCCGCCCCTCGCTCGACGACGTGTTCCTCGCCTGGACCGATCGCGGCGGACAGCCGGAGGACGGCTCCGCCCCCGATGCCCGCTCCGGGCCGCGCCGGCCCCCCGGGGCCGCCCGGGCGGCACAGGCCGAGCGCAGCCGGAGGACGCGATGACCGCCGTCGGGCTCGTCGGCGCCCCCCTCACGCTCGCCGCACCCGGACTGGGCCTGCGCGGACACCTGCGCACGGTCCGTGTCGTATGGCACCGCGACATGCTCCGCCTGGTCGCCGAACCGGTCCGGGTCGCGACGGCCCTGCTCCAGCCGATGCTGTTCCTCTTCGCCCTGGGCGCCGGCCTGGGATCGCTGACCCGGCCCGTGTACGGGATGCCGTACCAGACCTTCCTCTACCCCGGTGCCCTCGCCATGCCGGTGGTCTTCGCGTCGATCGGGGCGGCCGCTTCCATCGTGTGGGACCGGGAGTTCGGCTTCCTGCGCGAGATGCTGGTGGCGCCGGTCAGTCGAACGGCCATCGTCACCGGCAAATGTCTGGGCGGGGCGACCACCGCCCTGATCCAGGGCACGATCGTGCTGGCCCTCGCCGGAGCGGTCGGTGTGCCGTACAGCCCGAAGCTGATGCTGACGCTGCTGGGCGAGATGGCCCTGCTCGGCTTCACGTTCTCCTGCCTCGGAGTGCTCGTCGCCGCCCGCATGCGCTCCGTCCAATCCTTCATGGCGTTCACTCAGATGGTGGTGCAACCCCTGTTCTTCCTGTCCGGCGCGCTCTTCCCGCTGTCGCGCCTGCCCGGCTGGTTGTCCGTCGTCACCCGCTTCGACCCGCTCGCGTACGGGGTGGACCCGCTGCGCAGGGCGGTGTTCGCCGCCGCGGGCGCGACGGCCGCCGCTCCAGGGGTCACCTGGGGCAGCTACCGGGTGCCGGTCTGGATGGAACTCCTGCTCGTCCTTTCCGCGGGTCTGCTCATGCTGTGGGCGGCGGCCCGCCTGTTCCGACGCGGCTGACCTCCCCACTCCGTCCGCGCCCCCCCTCGCGGTCGACGGCCGCTGCGGCTGCCGTCGACCGTCGGTTCGGGCGGCCCTTGTCGATGGCCGCTGCTGCTGGGGTGCGCTGCCGATCGCCGCTGCTGCTGAGGCGCGCTGCCGATCGCCGTTGTCGGCGGGCGGTGCGCCGCGACCGGGACCGACCCGGATACGGACCGAACGGACGACGGCCGGCCCGGCCCCCGAGGGCTCCACTCGAAGGGGGCAACAGCCCCGGCACACACCGGTCTTCGGGCCCGACCGCGGAGGTCTCACCATGTCCACGCTCCCCACCACCCGCCTCGCCGCCGTGCCACCGCTCGCCGGCCTCCGACCGCGCCGCCACGGCCTGCCGCCCGACGGCGGTGAACGGACCGTCGACGCCGTCGAGGCCGAGGCCCGGGGCCTGCGCTGCGCGCACCTCCTCGGGCTCCACGCGGACATGCTCTGCTTCGGCGGCGATCCCACCGTGTTCGCCTGCACCCTGCGCCACACCGACGGCAGCGTCGCCGGCCGCGGGCTGGGCGCCGGAAGCACGGAAACCGCGCGGGCCGGTGCGCTGCTGGAGGCGCTGGAGCGCCACACCGCCGGACGACGGAGACTGGGCCGGCGCGCCGACGTGTCGACCGGCGGCGTCGCGCACGGCCCGGACGTCGCAGCGGTCGGCGGCACCGGAATGGGCTGCACCGACACGGAGGCGCTCCTGCACGCCGTGAACGAGGCCGTGGAACGGATGGCGGTGGCCCGTTTCCTGGCCGATGCCGTCCCGTACGGCCCGTACGCGGGTCTCGCGCCGGTGCCGGTGCTGGACCTGTCGACGCTCCCTCCCGGCCTGGCCGACGTCGTGCACCGGACGGGGAACCGGATCGGTGCCGCGGTGGGCATCGTCCCGATCGACGCCCCGGTACCCGTCTTCCTGGCGTACGCCAGGACCGCCCCGGGTCGGTTGCCGCGCCTCGGGATCGGCACCTCCCTGTCGCCGGCGTTCGCCGTGCGCCGGGCCTGCCGGGAACTGCTGGAGGACACGGTGCCGGTGGGCACGGCCTGGGGGCGCCATCCGACGGTCGTCTCGGCCGACGCCGCGCACATGACCACCGTGCGCGCCGGCGCCCTTCCGCCCTGGTCGGCCGTCCTGCCCGGCGGCGGGCGGGCCGGATCGGGCCGGGCCGGTTCGAAGGGCGAGCGGTGGGAATCGGTGCCCTTCGTCCCCGCCGGCGCACCCGGCTCCCCGGCCGCACACCTGCGGCGCATCGTGGACCTGCTCGCCGAGCAGGGCATGTCGCTGCGCGTCGCGACGCTCACCGACCTTCCCGCCGGGCTGGAACTCGCCCACACCCTGCTCGTCGCACCGCGCACCCCCGGCCGGCCGGGGGCGCGGCGCACTCAGCCGCCCCCGGTCGCGGCGGTACCGGCCTCCCGCCGCGTGCGCGCCGGTCGGAAGGCGGCCGGGTGAGGTCCCCCCCCCCGCGTGTACCCCCCGCCTGTGCTTCTGCCCCCCACGGTTTTCCGCGGGGGGCAGAAGCACAGGCGGGGCCGTTGCTCCGTCAGCCGCCCGCCGGGGAGGCGGAGCCCAGGCGGCGGACCTCCGCGGTGACCACGTCCACGATCTGCTCCGCCTGCGCGTCGGTGAGGACCAGCGGCGGAGTCAGCTTGATCATGCCCGCGGCGTGCGGGATCAGCACACCGGCCTCGGCGGCCCGGCCGGGGATGGCCCGCGCCCGTTCCACCACGGCGGGATCGCCGCCGAAGTCCACGGCGATCATCAGGCCGCAGCCGCGCACCTCCCGCACCCAGGGCAACTGCTCCAGGGGCCGCAGGGCTTCGAGCATCCGGGAGCCCGTCTCGGCGGCTCGCCCGGCGAGCCCCTCGCGTTCGATGACGTCCAGGTTGGCCAGGGCGACGGCCGCGCCGGTGGCGTGCCCGCTCGCGGTGAAGCCGTGCCGCAGGGGGAACCCGTCCAGCATGTCGAGGACCCCGCGCCCGACCAGTACGGCGCCCATCGGCAGGTATCCGCTGGTCAGGGCCTTCGCGGTCACGACGATGTCGGGCTGGATCCCGAACCGGGGTGAGGCGAACCAGTCACCGGTCCGGCCGTACCCGGTGGCCACCTCGTCGGCGATCAGCAGGATGCCGTGCGCGTCCAGCACCCGACGGACCTCCGCCCAATAGCCGGGCGGCGGGACGACGCAGCCCGCGACCCCCATGACGGGTTCGCCGATGAACGCGCTGATCAGCCCGGGTCCCACCCGTTCGATCGCCCGTTCCAGCTCGCAGATCAGCATCGGGACCGCGTCCGGGCCCAGTGCGCGGGGGTCCGGCCGGGTCAGCCGTACGGTGTGCCGTGACGGCGGGCCGAGCCCCTGGTGCAGGTCCGCCCGGACGGTGACGGCCAGCGCCCCCGCCGTGGCGCCGTGGTAGGAGCCCTCCAGGGCCAGGACGAACGGCCGCTGCTGACCGCTGTGGTGGAAGTGCGCGAGCCGCGCGAGCTTCAGCGCCGTTTCGACGCCCTCGCTGCCCGAGCCGGTGTAACTGATCCGGCTGCCGGCCGCGGGGGACAGGGCCGCCAGCCGGCGGGCCAGCAGCAGCGCCGGTTCGTTGACCGGACCCGCGTGCAGCGGGTACGCGGACAGCTCGCGCATCTGGGCCGCGGCCGCCTCGGCCAACTCCTCCCGACCGTAGCCGACGGCGCACTGCCCGAGGCCCGCGAGCGTGTCGATCAGCGCCCGCCCCGCGCTGTCCCACAGCACCGCGCCCTTGCCCCGCACCAGGCACAGCCGGGCGGCGGGGGAGCTGCCGACGATCGCGTTGGGCAGGAGGACCGGGTACCCGGTGTCGTGGACCGGGGCCGGGGCGGTCACGACCCGCCTCCGACGGGGGAGCGGTGGGTCGGAGGTCCGCCGCGGTGGGTCGGAGCTCGGGGAGTACGGTCCGGCAGCATGGGTGCCTCCTGGCGTGGCGTGGTGCGGAACGCCTTCACCGTAGGCACCCGCCCCACGGGCCCAGGTCATGCGTTCGAGGGATCCGACGGACGACGTGAACCGGCGGACGACCCGAACCGGGGCCGGTCCGCACCGCCGAGCCGCCCGCGCCCGGGGCCCGGAACCGTCCGCTCAGGCGGATCCGGCGGGACCCGGGATGTGGACCTCCGCCCCGAGCCCCCACGGGTCCGCGACGACGACCAGTCCCGCCGCCGCCAGGGTGCCCAACGTCTCGGCGCCCGCGTCCCGGGAGACGTCCGCAGCCTCGATGACCTCCTCACCGGTCCTGCTGCCGTCACACAACCGCATCAGCAGGGCCGTGCCCGCCCCCACGCGGTACGTCAGGACCGGCGCGTCCCACGTGCGGTGCAGCAACACCACCGTGCGGCCGGCGGGGACCTCCGCCGGCGCCCCCGCAGCGGTCACGTCGTGGTCGAACACCTCGACGCGCACCGTGGCCGGAGCCATCGGGTACCCCCGGAGAACCCGCTCCGGAGCCCGTTGCAGGGCGGCCGCCTCCCGCAGGGCGATCTCGTCCCAGCGCCGTGCGGCGGAAGCCGCCACCCGGTCCTGCAGGAGTTCGTACTGGCAGAGCTCCAGCCGGGCGAAGTCCAACAGGTCGGCCGGGAACCGTCCGACCGCGGAGGCGAGGAACAGGCGGCCCTCCCGGGCCGCGTCCAACGGATGGTCGCCGTCCGCCGTCCGTACCGTGCCGGACAGGTAGGCCTCCAGGGCGGCCTCGTGGTGCCGCTCCGCCTCCCGGACCGTCTGCGGCAGCGCCACCCCCAGCACGACGCGCGCCTTCGCGCTCACCTCGCGCGCCATCGCCTCGTACGCCGCCTGCGGTACGCCCGCGAGGATCCCGACCTCCTGCTGGGACAGGCCGTACCGGGCGGCCAGCCGGTCCGGGTGCCGCCGCAACTCCGGGCACAGTCGGCCGGGGGCGGCCAGCAGCGCCGCGAACGCGGCCTGCACGCTCATACCGCCGCCCCCGCCCGCGTCCCCGGCGTGCCGGAGCGTAGTTCCGCGCCCGTGTGGGGGCGTACCCGCGGCCGGGGCCCGGACGCGGGTACGCGTGCTGGTCCCAAACGCGGGCCCTCGACCGGACCGCGACCGGCGGGTCCCCGTCGAACGGGGCCGACCGTCCGGCCGGCGCCGGACGCGGCGCCCCCGAAACCGTGGGGGAACAGGAGGTGTTCGGTCATGGCTGCCGCCTTTCGGGGAATTCGGCGTGGGACGCCGCCGTACGCGCTGCCCTACGGGCCCGTACGGCCCGGGCCCGCGGCCACGGACCAGCTCAGCACGCCGCCGTCCGGCCCGGTGTCCTGCGAACGGTCGACCCGACGGACCCCCGGGGGACGCCGCCGCGGCCGTACGCGCGCGGGGTCGCTCCCCGGTCGGGACCTGGGAACCGGGGAGCGCGCGAGGTGTCGTCCCGCGACGGACCGTCCGGAGGACAAACGCCCCCGGGGCGCCTCCCTAGCGTGGATTCCGGCGTCCCACCGGACGCCGGCCCTCCTCCGAAGGAGCCCGCGATGAACGCCTCCGCCCACACCCCCAGCCGGTCGCCCGCACCGACCGCCGCGCTCCCCCTCACCCTCGAACTGCGCCCCGGCCGCCGCTCCCACGGCGGCGACAAGCGGCTCTGCTACAGCCCCAGCTGCGGCTGCGCCGCCAAGAACAGCGCCGAGGGCCCGCGTCGCACGGCCTGAACCAGGAAGCCCGCCGGGCCGCTCCGCATCGTGCGCGGAGCGGCCCGGGCACGGCGCGTCCCCCACCGAAGGGCAGTACCCCGTGAGCCAGAACCTCCTGCACCGCATCCTCGACTACGAGAACCGTGCCGACCCGTACCCGCTCTACGAGCGGCTGCGCCCCACCCCCGTCTACCAGGAGGCCGACGGCCCGTACGTGATCAGTTCCTTCCGGGACATCCAGGCCCTGCTCCACGACCCCCGGATCAGCTCGGAATCCCGCAACCTCGCCACCACGGCCACCGACCCGCTGGCCGAGGCCGAGGGCGGATCCGCGAACGCCCCAGAGGACCCGGCGGGAGCCGGATCCGGTCAACTCCCGCCCAGCTTCCTGCGGCTGGATCCGCCCGAGCACGACCGGCTGCGCCGCGCCACCATGCGGCAGTTCGGTCCGCCGCACACACCGCACCGGGTGCACGACATGCGCCCCGAGTTGGAGGCCTCGGTCGACGACCTCATCGACCGGATCGACGCGCAGGGGGACCCGGGGCACATCGACGTGGTGAGCCAGTTCGCGTACCCGTTCCCCGTGACCGTGATCTGCCGTCTGCTGGGTGTCCCCCGCGAGGACGAGGCGCGCTTCCACACCTGGGCGGACACCATCGCCGCGAGTCTGGACCCCGATCCGGACGACCCCGACCCCGCGCGGCGTCAGCACGCCTCCCGTGACGCGCGGCTCGCGCTCGGCGGTTACCTCGCCGAGCTCATCGACGAACGACGCCACAAGCCCGGCGACGACATGCTCTCGCGACTCGCCGCCGCCACCGGCCCCGACGGCCCCCTGAGCACCATCGAACTCCTCACCACCGCCGCCCTGTTGCTCATCGCCGGACACGAGACGACGGTCAACCTCATCGCCAACGGGACGCTCACCCTGCTCCGCCACCCGGAGGCCCTCGACCGGCTGCGCGAGAACCCCGGATACGCGGCGCCCCTGGTCGAGGAACTGCTGCGCTACGAGCCGCCGGTCCAGCTGCTCCCGCAGCGCACCCCGCTCACCGACATCGAGGTCCGCGGCACCACCATCCCCCGCGGCGCGTCGATCTGGCTCGTCCTCGCCGCGGGAAACCGCGACCCGGAGCGCTTCGACCGGCCTGAGCGCTTCGATCCCGACCGCGCGGACCTGACCCACCTGGGCCTGGGCAGCGGGATCCACAGCTGCTTCGGCGCCCCCCTGGCCCGACTGGAGGCGCAGATCGCGCTGACCCGTCTCGCCACGCGCCTGGAGAGCCCCCGCCTGCTCGCCGATCCGCCGCCCTACCGCCGCAACGCCGTACTGCGGGGCCCGCGCCGGCTCGACATCGCCTGCGACGGCGTCCGCCCCCGCCCCTGACACCGCCGGCCGGTCGTGGGACCGGCCGGTCCCTTCCGCCCGGGCCGTCCGATCGACGAGGGGTTCATCCTGCCCGAGGTCCTCCTGGGGGAACCCGTCGGGCCGGGTCCCTTCCTATGGTCGAAGGAGTCCGCAGGAGAGCAGGCCCGACCCACGCGCAGGGCCACCGGATCCGCGGACGGCGTCGCCCGCCACCGGCGGAAACCGCCCGCACCCCGCCGACCGGGATGCGCGCAGCCGTCACCACCGGCGCGGACGCCACGACCCCACCCCGCCCAGGAGCGTCCGTGCCATGTGCACCTTCCGCAGCACCCTCCGCAGCCTGATCACCGCCCTCGCCGGACCCTCCCGGGACCTGCGCACCGCCGCCGCGGGCAAGGGCGCACTCGCCTTCCGCGACTTCCGGCTGTTCCTCCTCTCCCAGTCCGTGGCCGGTACCGGCACCTGGGTGCAGCGCACCGCGCAGGACTGGCTGGTGCTGCAGCTCACCGGAAGCGTCGCCGCGGTCGGACTGGTCGTGACCGTGCAGTGCCTGCCGGCCCTGCTGTGCGGCCTGTGGGGCGGCTCGGTCGCCGACCGATACCGTCGGCGCCCCCTGATGCTCATGTGCAACGCGTTCAGCGCGACGCTGGCGCTCGCCATGACCGTGCTGGTACTGACCGGAACCGCCCGGATGTGGTCGGTCTGCGTCCTGGCCGGGCTGCTCGGCCTGGTATCGGCCCTGGAGGGCCCCACGCGTCAGGCCTTCATCCCCCAGCTCGTCGCCCAGGACGCCCGCCGGAGCGCCACGGGCCTGTCCGCGGCCGGTTTCCAGCTCGCCCGGATCGTCGGCCCCGCCCTCGCCGGACTCGTCATCGCCTGCCTGGGCATCGGCTGGACGTTCCTGTTCTGCGCGGGCCTGACGGTCCTGTGCGCGGCCACCCTGCTCGCCGTCCGGTCCTCCGGGAGCCGCGGGGGCGCCCCGGCCGGCGGTCGCTCCCTGCCCGCGTCGGCGCGTCGCGACGCCACGGCGTCGCCCGCGCGCGACGGGGCCGTCGCCGCGGTCGGGAGCCGGGCGCCGGGAGGCATCCGTGAGGTGGCCGCCCACCCGAAGCTGCGTTGCATCCTCATGCTGAGCGGACTCATGGGTCTGGTGGGGCTGAACTTCGCCGTCCTGCTCCCGGCGCTGGCAACCACCGGCTTCGGCGCCGCACCGCAGTCCTTCGGCCTGCTGAGCACGATGTTGGCGGTCGGCGCCCTCGGCGGCGCCCTGCTCGCCTCACGGCTGCGCGCCTGTCCGATCAGGGTCCTGGCGGTGAGCGCCCTGGCGCTGGCGGCCCTCCAGACGGCCGCCGGATTCGCCCCGTCCCTGCAGGCGTTCGGCATCGTCCTGGTGCCCCTGGGAGCGGCTGCCCTGTGCTTCACCACGACGGCGAGCACGGCCCTCCAGCTGGGCGCCGGCCCCGCCCTCCAGGGCCGGGCGGCCGGGCTGGGCATGCTGTTCACCCTCGGGTCGGCGGCCATCGGCGCCCCCCTGACCGGCGTCCTCGCGCAGGCGCTGGGCCCGCGGACGGCGTTCTGGCTGGCCGGCGCGGGCTGCGCCGGGCTCGCGGTCACGGCCTTCGTCGCCGCCGCCCGTCACCGCGCGACGCCCCTGTTCCCGGCCGCGACCACGCCGGTCCCGGTGTCGGCGTTCACGCGTTCCGCCCGCCGGCCCGCATGGTCCCACCGAGCCGTCGCCGAGGCCTGACCCGCCGCACGCAGCTGAAGCGACGTCCCACCCGCCCACCGCGCCGTTCCTCCCGTCCGACCGGGGGAACGGTGCGGCCGTCCCCCTTCGGGTCCTGACGGTCAGGGCCCGGCAGGCCCCGGAAGGGCCGGTCCGGCGTGCTCAGGGGGCCGGAGGATGGGTGGCCAGCCAGTGCCGTGCGATCTGCTCGCGCGTGGCGACCCATGCCCCGCCGCGCCGCGCGACGTGCTGGAGGAAGCCGTCGAGCGCCCGGATGCGACCGGGCCTGCCGATGATCCGACAGTGCATGCCGACGCTCATCATGCGCGGGCGGTCGGCGCCCTCCGCGTGCAGCGCGTCGAAGGTGTCGATGAGGTAGGCGAGCATGTCGTCGGCGGTGGTGAAGCCGTGGACGATCAGGAACTTGAAGTCGTTCGCGTCGAGGCTGTACGGCACCACGAGCTGCTCGCGCCCGGCCGCCTCCACGTAGAAGGGCAGGTCGTCCGAGTAGTCGTCGGAGTCGTAGAGGAACCCGCCCTCCTCGACGACGAGCCGCCGCGTGTGCGGGCTCGTCCGGCCGGTGTACCAGCCGACGGGCCGGCGGCCCACGAGCCGCTCGATCGTCGCGACCGAGTGTGCGATGTCGGCGCGCTCGACGGCCTCAGGCACATGGCGGTAGTCGATCCAGCGCCGGCCGTGGCTCGCGACCTCCCAGCCGGCGGCGGCCATCGCCCGCGCGGCGTCCGGGTTGCGTTCCAGCGCCTGCGCCACGGCGTGGACGGTGAGCGGCACGCCGTGCGCGACGAGCGTGCGGTGGACGCGCCAGAATCCGGCGCGGGAGCCGTAGGCGAACAGCGACTCGACGTTCAGATCGCGCCCGCCGACGAC
Organism: Streptomyces sp. NPDC057939; assembly: GCF_042887545.1. Classification (NCBI taxonomy): domain Bacteria; kingdom Bacillati; phylum Actinomycetota; class Actinomycetes; order Kitasatosporales; family Streptomycetaceae; genus Streptomyces; species Streptomyces sp. NPDC057939. The sequence continues at coordinate 39,885 of NZ_JBHVPG010000041.1, read as the reverse complement.
GGGCGGCGAGCCCACGAGTTCGTGGAGGAAGCCCTCGGAGGTGGGATCGCCCTCCAGGACGTTCCGCTCTCCGCCCTCCTCGTAGTTGAGGACCAGGCTGACGGCGACGCGGGCGCCACCGGGCCAGGCCGCGTGCGGCGGCTCGGCGCCGTAGCCGACGAGGTCGCGGGGATGCTCGGACACGGGCGGCAACTTACCGTCGCCCCCGAGCCGGCGGGAGGGGCCACGCCGCTGCCCGGGGCGTACCGGTCGTCGTGGCTCCCGGCCCACGGGGCGGCCTCAGGCCCGCGGGGCGGCCTCAGGCCCGCGCGGAGGGGCCGGCGAGTGCGGCGAGCTCGGCGTTCGCCCTGGCGGTGACATGGGCGAGCGCGCGGGCGGCGATCTCGCGTTCGGCCGCCGGGAGGTCGCCGTACAGTCGCTCGGTCAGTCCGGCGACGGCGTCGGTGAAGCCCCGGTGGAGGCCTTCGCCCCGGTCCGTGAGGGCCGGTCGGACGCCGGTGAGCAGCCCGCAGGTGACGAGTTCGTCGAGCAGGGCGTGCGCCCGCGACGCGTCGACCTTGAGCGTCGAGGTCACGTGCTCGACGACAGCCGCCCGGTCGAGCCCGTCGGCGACGGCCTTGAGCGCCACGGACTGGTGGAAGGTCAGGCCGCGGGAGGCGAGCAGTTCGTCCCGCACGGCGGCTATCGCGTGGTAGGTGATGCCGATGATCCGGCCGTTGAGGAGGGGAGCGGTGGTCGTGCCGGGTCCGGTGGTCATGACGGCGATCTCCTTGTGAGCGGGGCGTGGCGGAGCTCGATCCTCAACCGGAGAGGTCTCCGGTTGGTTCGACGCAACTCTAAGCGGAGAACCCTCCGTTTTTCAAGGGTTAACCGGAGAGCTCTCCGCTCCGTCCGTTACGCTCCTCCACATGACCGCCCCCACCGAACGCGCCGACGCCGCCCGCAACCGCCTGCGCATCCTCGACGCCACCCGGCACCTGCTCGCGACGGACGGCTCCGCCGACCTGTCCCTCGACGCCGTGGCCAAGGAGGCCGGCGTCGGGGTCGGTACCGTCTACCGGCGCTTCCACAACCGGGCGGGGCTGGTCTACGCGCTCATCGAGGACAACGAGACCGGCTTCCAGGAGGCGTTCGCGCGGTACTGCGGGGGCGACGCCGCCCCGTCGGCCGCCGACCGCCTGCGCGCCTTCCTGCACGGCCTGGTCGAACTCGTCGACGCGAACCGGGAGCTGCTGCTGCTGGCCGAGGCGAGCGCGCCGGCGGGCCGCTACCGCAGCGCCCCGTTCCGTCGCCACCACGAGCAGATCGCGGGCATGGTCGGGGAACTCGCTCCCGCGGTGGACGCCGCCTACCTGGCCGACCTGCTCCTCATGGCCTACACGCCCGGCCTCTTCGACTTCCAGCGCACCGAGCGCGGCTGGGAGGCGGACCGCGTCAAGCGCGGCCTCGACGTGCTGATCGCGGGCATCGGCGCCGTCGGAGGTGCCGACCAGGGTCCCGACCTCGACCGGTGAGGTCGCCGCCGGGCCGCCGCGCGCCGTCCTCCCGGCCGGCCCGGGAGGACGGGTGGTCCGCCGTCCCGGGCCGTTGACCGGGCCGGATCAGCAGCCGATGGTGCCCCTGCGCAGGGCGTGACCACCCGTGTTGCTGTCGTCGGACCAGTAGACGGGCTTGGTTCCGGCGACGCATTCGGCGGCCGGGGCGATGGCGAAGCCCTCGTTGTTGAGGTTCGGCATGCCGGTGGGACGGTCGTGGACGGCGACGGTGGCGAAGGCGCCGGAGGCGTCGACCCGCAGGGCGCTGTGTCGGCCGGAGCAGGTGTCGTCGCAGACGGCCCACAGGCGCGAGGCCTGCGGCTCCCACTGCAGTTCCATCACCCCGGACATGCCGCTGTTGAGGGCCGCGACACGGGTGTGGCCCCCCGACTCGGCGAGGACGTAGCCGTAGATCATGCCGGTGCCCTCGACGCCGACGAAGAACACGCCGCCGGTGTGGGCGCCGTAGCGGGCGGGATCGTACGCCGCCCCGGTCGAGGCGTCCTTGAAGCCGGCGCCGGTCAGCTGGTCGTCCGGGACCCAGGTGACCGCTTCGAGGTCGAGGTTGGACCCGACGGGCGGCAGGTCGGACGTCAGGTTCCACTCCCGGGTGGCGGTCAGGGTGCCGGTCGAACCGCTCACGTCGTAGCGCAGGACGGACAGTCGGCTGGTGCCGGAGGAGTCGCCGTTGCGCTCGGAGGCGACGTACACCCCGCCGGCGGCTCCCGCGCCGGTGACGGTGACGCCCTCGGCGTCCGGCGTCCCGGAGCCGCCGGGGAACCGCAGGGACTTGCCGGAGGACCAGCCGCCGGTGGTGTCGGGGGTCCAGCCGCCGGACCCGTTCGGGACCAGGCGCCACAGCTTCCCGGAGTTCTGGGCGCCCCACATCACGGCGCCGTCCTGCTGGAGTCCGCTCAGGTCCTGACCGAACACGCCGGAGGCGTCGGCCGTCGCCACCGAGGAACCGCCGGGCCAGGCCACCGGGGTGGGGCCGCCGCCGGTGCCGCAGGAGTTGGCGGCGCCGAGGGTGAGGGAGGCGGCCTTGAACGCTCCGGTGCCGTCGGGGCAGCGCGACCACGACGGGTCCGAGTGCTTGCTCCAGGTGAAGCCGTCGACGAGCGTGCTGCCGTCCGGCAGGTACAGCCGCGCCTTGTCGGACGAGCCGAGACCGAAGGAGGAGTGGACGTCGAAGGAACGGAACGCCCCGGGGGCCAGGGTGGTACCGGAGGCGATCTTGTACTTCGAGCTGTTGCCGTCGTCCTTGAGGATCCAGCCCGAGACGTCGACAGCGGCGGCGCCCTTGTTGTACAGCTCGATCGAGTCGTCGACGTCGCCCGTCGTCACCACCTCGTTGATGCGGATGTCGTCGGCGGGCGCGGCCTGGGCGGGGGCGGCCGTCAGGGTGGCGGCCAGCGCCGGGGCGACGGCGAGCCAGAGGGCGAGGGTGCGGCGCCGGCGGGGTGCGCGCGATGCGGTCACGGTGTACTTCCCGGGGATCGTGGAGCTCGTTCGTGAGCTCAGGACCGCCCGAGGTTCGCGGCCCGGACCGAACAACCGCCCCACGCGACATGGGCGGACCGTGAACGGCGACGGAACGCGTCGTGCGGCGGCGCCACCCGGCCCACCCGTCCACGGCCACTCCCGGCCCGTCCCCGCGGGGAAACCCCGGAGACGGGGGTGGTGGGGGCGGATAGGTTGCCCCTTCATGATCGATCGAAGGGGTGGCGATGAGTCAATTGTTCCTGCTGGGCGACGACTGCCTGTGGAACCCGTCCAACGGGGCCGCCCGCCTGTTCCAACGGCACGTCGCCCTGTTCGAGGCGGAGCTCGATCTGCCTTCCGGCATCGGTGAGTTGGCGAACGACGAAAGCGAGATCACCCCGGAACTCCTGGAGGTCTTCGTCAACGCCCTGCTGGCGCGGCACCGCAGGACGGGCCACGCCATCGCGCTCGCCCTCTCGGAGGGATTCACCGCGACCGTGCTGGTCCTCGCGGAGCGTGCCGGGATACGGGTGAACTGGGCGCTCCTCGCCGCCGGGTGCGAGCCCCCGTTCCAGGACGTCCAGGTTTCCGCCGGTACGGGATTGTCCGTCCCGGTGTACGGCGTGGCCTGGGCGGACGGCCTGCGGGCGAGGGCGCGGGAACTCGGAGGGCGCATGCCCCGCTGACGCCCGCCGAGTCGACCCGCGCCGTGCGCCCGAACGTGCGCCCGCGCGCCTCCGCACGCCCCCGCGGGAGGGATGGTCGCCGGGCGCGACCCCCCTGACGATGAACTGCCGTCGCGGGGCGGGCCGGCCGGACCCGCCGGGTGGGTGGCCCGGGCCCGCGGGGCCCCCCCCCCCCGCAAACCCCCGCGCCCCCGCGGCGACAAAAGGGCCCCCC
>NZ_JBHVPG010000041.1:0-35958 GCF_042887545.1 Streptomyces sp. NPDC057939 | reverse complement strand
GAGCCGGTGTGGGCGATGGCCATGGGCCCTGTCTGCCGCGGCTCCCCGGCCCGGGCGGGTACCCGCCCCCACCGCCCCCGCCGGGGGCCCCGGGGGGGGGTGGGGGGGGGGGCGCCACCCCCGTCTCTAACACCGGCGGTCGCGTGCCGCCCGGCCGCACCGCGACGGTTCGTTCGCCGGGCCGCGCGGGACGCACCGCACCGGAATCGCCGCGCGCCGGCGCGACTCCTACGGGCACCACGACCACGACGGGGGAACGAATGGGACGACGCTGGCTGGTCACGGGATGTTCGTCGGGCCTCGGGCACGCGCTGGCCGGCGCGGCGGCCCGGGCCGGGGACGAACTGGCGGTCACCGCCCGCAAGACCGCCGACCTGGAGGAACTGGCCGCCGCCTGGCCCGGCCGCATCATCCCGGTACCGCTGGAACTCCGTGACGCCGCTTCCTGCGAGGACGCCGTCCGTACGGCCCTCGACCGTCTCGGCGGCATCGACGTCCTGGTCAACAACGCCGGTGTCGGGCTGTTCGGCGCGGTCGAGGAGGTCTCGGACACCGAACTGCGCAATCAACTGGAAACCCTGGTCGTCGGCCCCTGGAGGCTCGCCCGCCTCGTCCTGCCGCTGATGCGGGCGCAGGGGCACGGCCACATCCTCAACGTCTCCTCCGTGGTCGGCCGGATGGCCTTTCCCGGCCTGGCCGCCTACGTCGCCGGGAAGCACGCCCTCGAAGGCATGAGCCAGGCCCTCGCCGTCGAGGCGGCCCCGCACAACATCCGCGTCACCGTACTGGAACCGGGCATGTTCGCCACCCGCTACGGAACGTCCATGGCCGAAGCGCGTCGGAGGATCCCCGCCTACGACGCCACGAACCGGGAGATGCTCGAAGGGGCGCGCGGCCTCGCGGAGAACCCGGAGACGGGCCGCCCCGAGGACTTCGCCGCGAGGGTCCTCGGCATCGTCGCCGCCGACACCCCCACCCCCTTGCGTATCCCGGTCGGCGACGACGCGTTCGGCTACCTGGAGGTGGCGGAGCAGGCCTACCGCGAGGAATTCGCCGAGGCCCGGACCCTCGTACAGGGGCCGCCACCGGCGTGACGGCCCGGAGCGCGTGAGGCCCGGAGCGGGGGGAGGGGGCGCACGCGGGAGGGGACCGACAGGAGCGGTCCGGGTCGGTCAGACCGTCGGCCCGTCCGGTCCCGCGGCCCCTTTCCCGTCCGATGGATCCCCGTCACGTCCCCCGTCACGTTCCTCGTCCCGTCCCGGGTCCTGTTCCCGCGCGGCCTTCCCCCGTTCCCCGGCCGTCCTCCCGCCTGCGGCACGGCGGCGCGCGTCCTCCTGCGCCGCCCACGCGGCCGTGTCGATCCGCGAGGCGTGCTCGTCGCCGACATCCGCGGCGTCCAGGTGCACCGCCCACACCCACAGGACCACGGCCGCCAGCAGGAAGGAGCCGGCCAGTCCCAGGACCGAGTCGATGTCGTCGGACCGGGATGCGGGGTCGTTCCCGAGGAAGGCGGGCGGACCGTCGACGATCATGCTCACCCACCAGGCGAGAGCCCCGTTGAAGATGAGCAGCGAGATCCAGTAGAGGACCTGCAGGGCCTGTGCGGGGCGGCCGCGGAGCGGGCGCAGCAGGAGCAGCCGCCTCAGCCGGCCCGGCCCTCCCCGCTGGTGCCGGGACGCGACCTCGAAGCCGCGGACCGAGGCGTAGCAATCGTCCAGCCACCTGCCCGGCTCCAGGCCCGGCTCCGGGTCCGGCCCCGGGTCCGAGGTCGCGGTGGTCGGCGCGAGCTTCTTCGCCTCGATCCAGCCGGTGATGAACTGGACCTCCAGCTGGGCCCGCTCCAGCCTCTTGCGGTAGTGGTGGTCCGCACTCCGCGAGTCACGGCGGTCCCTGATGATCAGGCTGATCCCGCCCACCAGGCCGGTGACCACGGGCACGAGGAAGGGCGCGAACGACGCCAGGGACTCCAAGCCGGCCATCGCCACACCTCCTGACCCGGTCCGACCCCTCGGCGGGGCCCATCCCCTCCAGCCTGCATCGCCCGGAGCGGCTCCACCGCCCCGTACGGCCGTTCGGGGCACGAGAACGTCCTTGCCCGTGAGGCGGGCCCGGCCCGACGCCGCACGTACGACGCGGCCCGTACGACGGCGCGCGTGTGGTCTGGGAGGATGAGCCGCATGAGTGTCCGGAGCAAGAACCACGTGAGGGTGAGCGGCCGGGCGGGGGGTCCCGTGGTGGTGCTGGCCCACGGCTTCGGATGCGACCAGAACATGTGGCACGCGGTGCTCCCGGACCTGGAGCGCGAGCACACGGTCGTGCTGTTCGACCATGTGGGCGCCGGCCGGTCCGACCTGTCGCGGTGGAGCCGGGAGCGGTACTCGGCGATGGACGGGTACGTCGAGGACGTGCTGGCGATCTGCCGGGAGACGGTGCCCGGCCCGGTGGTCTTCGTGGGCCATTCGGTGAGCGCCATGATGGGTGTGTTGGCCTCGGTGCGCGAGCCCGAACTGTTCGCGGGACTGGTGCTGTTGGCCCCCTCGCCGTGTTTCGTCGACGATCCGGCCACCGGCTACCGGGGCGGGTTCGGAGCCCCGGACATCGAGGAGCTGCTGGAGTCGTTGGACGCCAACTACCTCGGCTGGTCGGGGGCGATGGCCCCGGTCATCATGGGCAATCCGGAGCGCCCCGAGCTGGGGGAGGAACTGGCGAGCAGTTTCTGCCGCACCGACCCCGAGATCGCCCGGGTCTTCGCCCGGGTGACCTTCCTGTCCGACAACCGGGAGGACCTCGCCGGGGTGACGGTTCCCACGCTCGTCGCGCAGTGCTCCCACGACGCGATCGCCCCGCCGGAGGTGGGCGCGTTCGTCCGCGACCGGATCCCCGGAAGCCGGCTGGTCACGTTGACCGCGACGGGACACTGTCCCCAACTCAGCGCACCGGCCGAGACCGCGGCCGTGATCAGCTCCTTCGTGCGCTCGCTCGGCTGAAGGACGAAGCCGCCCGATGCGCGAGAACGAGGAAACCCCGAGGCCGGAGGCGTTCTCCGCCTTCCCGGAGGACAGCGTCGAGGACCTGTACGAGAACGCACCCTGTGGCTACCTCTCCACGTTGCTCGACGGACGGATCGTCAAGGTCAACGGGCGGCTCCTCGCATGGCTGGGATACGACCGCGACGACCTGGTGGGCCGTCGGACGTTCTCCGACCTGCTCACGGTGGGCGGCCGCATCTACCACGAGACGCACTTCGCCCCGCTGCTCTCCATGCGCGGTGAGATCAGTGGGATCGCCCTCGAACTCAAGGCCGCCGACGGCAGCCGGCTGCCGGTCCTGGTCACCTCGACCGTCAAGACGGGGAGCGACGGACAGCCGCTGCTGATCCGCACCACCGTCTTCGACGCCCGCGAGCGCCGGGCCTACGAATCCGAACTGCTGCGGGCGCGCCAGGAGGCCGAGCGGGAACGCGAGCGCCTCAAGCGGCTGAACGCCACCCTCCAGCAGACGCTGCTGCCCCCCGCCCTTGCGAACGTGCCCGGCCTCCACGTAGCCGCGCACTACCACGTGGCTTCCGCCGACGAGGTCGGCGGCGACTTCTACGATCTCTTCCCCCTCGCGGCCGACCGCTGGGGCATGTTCCTCGGCGACGTCTGCGGAAAGGGTGCGGGCGCCGCGGCCGTGACCTCCCTGACGCGCTACACCCTGCGCGCCGCGGCCGTTTACGACGCCGACCCGGCGGGGGTGTTGGGGAACCTGAACAGGGTCCTCACCCACGAGTACAACCAGCACGACCCGCGATTCTGCACCGTCGTCTTCGGCCTCCTCACCCCCGACACCACCCGGGGCGGTTTCCGGATCACCCTCGCCGGCGGGGGCCACCCGCCTGCCCTACTGATGCGTGCCGACGGAAGCGCCGCCTACGTTCCCACACCCGGAGGGCAGCTCATCGGCGCCCTGCCGGACGCGCAGATCGCCACCGCCGAGCTCCACCTGGCACCCGGCGACACCCTCCTCCTCTACAGCGACGGCCTGACCGAGGCCCACACCGCCCTGGCCGGCGACCGCTACGGCGACGGGGCCCTCCTCGACTTCGCCGAAGGCCTGGCGCCGTGTACCGCCGACGAAGTGGTCACGGCGATCCGCGGCCTCCTCGACGCCTTCGGCGCCGGGGTGGACGACGACACGGCCGTCCTGGCCGTCCACGTACCCCGACCCAGCGGGGATGAGCACCCGTGAACCAGCTGAACATCCGCACCCGTGCCGTCCGGGCCCTGCTGCCGGGCCTGGTGCTCGACCCGGGGCAACGGCTCGTCATCGACCTGTCCGGCCTGACGTTCTGCGACTCCGGCGGCATCACCGTGATGATCGCGGCGCGCAACCATGCCGTGGGAACCGGCGCGGGCATCGCCCTGGCCGCCGTTCCCGACCGGGTCGACCGGATCTTCCGCATCGTCGGTTCGGACCGCGTCTTCACCACCTGATACGCGACCGTGCGGGACGCCGAGGCCGCCTGGCCGCCACCGGGTTCGTAGAACGGGTCGGACGAACCAGGGGAACGGGCCGGACGAACGGACGGGGAGAACGCGTCAGGCCGTGGGGGAGTGGCCCATGAAGGTCAGCCGCACCTGGCGGCGGGGATTGTCCCCGTTGGTGTCCACAAGTGTGACCGACTGCCAGGTCCCCAGCTGGAGGACCCCGCCGATCACCGGGAGCGTCGCGTGGGGAGGAACGATCGCCGGCAGGACGTGGTCCCTCCCGTGACCGGGCGAGCCGTGGCGGTGCCGCCACCTGTCGTCGGCCGGCAGGAGGGAACCCAGGGCGTCCAGGAGGTCCTCGTCGCTGCCCGCGCCCGTCTCGATGACCGCGAGGCCGGCCGTCGCGTGGGGCGTGAAGACGTTGAGGAGTCCGTCCCGCCCGCGGGCGGCCTCGTGGAGGAAGGAGGCGATGACCTCGGTCAGGTCGAGGACGGTCTCCCGGCCCCCGGTGGTCACGTCGACGGTGCGCGAGACGAAGGTGTCGAAGCTGTCGGCCATGGGGTCATCCTCACGTCACGGGCGCCCCCGGGCACGGAGCCGCCGGCCCGTGTCGGCGGCTCGCCGCGGGCGGGCTATGCGGCGCCCGCCTCCCACGGGGGCGGCGCCGACTGGTCGGTCCAGGCGGCCAGCGCGGCGCCGTCGACGCAGAGGATGCCGCACGCGGCGGCGTACTCGGCGGCGGGCGCCGTGAAGGAGCTGGTGGTGACGACGACGGCGACGTCCGCCTCGTGCACGGCGAAACAGGTGCCGCCGAACCGCTGCAGGTCCTGCGAGCCGACCCGGTTGTCCTCGGCGTACTGCTTGCACTGCACGACGATCCGGAGGCCGTCCGCGGTCGTCGCGATGACGTCGGCGCCCAGGTCGCCCGCGCCCCCGACGACCTCCACCGGGGAACAGCCGTCCCGCGCGCACAGCGCGGCGACCGTGTGCTCGAAGCCGTCCGGGTCGACCGCGGTGTGGTCCAGTGCCTCACCGCCCACGTCGGGCACGTCCGCGGGCGGTGCCACGAACTCGTACCCGCTCGGGTCGACCGGGAGCCTGCCGCGGGGGCGGCGCCGGACGGGCGCCACGCTCCACTTCGCCAGGACCACCCCGATCGTCAGGACGACGACCGTGGCGACGGGCACCAGCGGCAGTCCGGTCCCGGCCGCGGCCGTGGTCTTCAGGAAGACGGCCAGCCCGCCGGCGCATATGCCCACCAACCCCACCGCGAGCACCATGTCGCGGCCCACCGACGCGGGTACCCGCGCGGACGCCCTCGCGTCCTCCTCGGGTGTCGTCATACGGAAGTCCCCCCATCTCGGTCCCGCGCACCAGGAGGGCGCGCTTCCTCGTGTGACCGGGAAACCGGCCCCTGAAACGGGGGGAGGGCGGGAATCAGCGCAGGTCGGGGAAGTCCGGGGACCGGTCCGCCCCGTCCAGCGGCATGACGACCTCTATGCGCTTGCCCCCCTGGGGGGTCGGCCTGATCGTCACGCTCCGCGTCAGCCGACGGATCAAGGGCCAACCGAAGCCGCCCGCGCCGATGGTTCCGGGGGGCCGGGGCAGCGTGACGGGGCTGTCGCTGTTGGCGTCCGTGATCGCGAGCCGGAGGCCGTCCGGGGCGACGGAGGCGCTGAAATCGACGATCCCGCCCCCGTGCCGGATCGCGTTCGTCACCAGCTCCGAGGTGACGAGCAGCGCGTCGGTCAGGGTGTCCTCCGCGGCCGCGCCGTCCGGCACGATCCCGGAGGCCTCGATGAGCGACCGCACATGATCCCGCGCCTGCATGGCGTTGAGCGGGACCGGGCGCGGCGGCGTGCCGTGGTCGGGCAGCACCGTTCACCTCCTCGTCGGTCTCGTCATGGTCGGACCGTGTCCGTCTGCCCCGCGCCGGCCCCCGCAATCGCAGAGGCAAACGCCTTCCTCGTCCTGCTCCACGCCGGCCTCTGCGCCGGCACGGTTCAGCTCCGCCTCGGCGGGAGCACCACGACCGTCGCCTCGGCCACGTCGGGAGCGGTCGCGAACGCCCGGCCCGCACCCGTGACCTCCAGCAGCCGCGCGAGACGGCTCGGGACCGTCCCCGCCAGCACCACCGGCCGGTTCAGGGCGGGTTGCAGCATGATGCTGAGGGCGGTCGAGTCGACGAAGGTCACACCGGAGACGTCCAGGACGAACCGTTCGATGCCGACGACCTCGGGGTCCATCGCCGTCCGCAGTTCACCCACGGTGTCCATGTCGAACTCGCCGGCCATCACGATGATCCGTACGTTCCCGTCGGACCGCGTCTCGACGTAGTTGCGGGCGTCGCCGCTCTGCGTGTCCACGTTTCCCACTTCCTCTCCTGCGCTTTCAGAATGCCCGGGGCAACTTCACCACGGTGACGAAGAAGTCGTCGATCTGCTGGATCGCCCGGATGAACTGGTCGAGGTCCACCGGCTTCGTCACGTAGGCGTTCGCGTGCAGTTTGTAGCTCCGCAGGATGTCCTCCTCGGCCGCCGAGGTGGTGAGCACGACCACCGGGATGTGGCTCAGCTCCGGGTCCGTCTTGATCTGTTCGAGGACCTGCCTGCCGTCGTACTTGGGCAGGTTCAGGTCCAGGAGGATCAGGTCGGGGCGCGGCGCGCCGACGTGGTCCCCGCGGCGGTAGAGGAAGTCCAACGCCTCCAGGCCGTCCCGCACGACGTGCAGGACGTTGCCGATCTTGTTGTCCTCGAAGGCCTCGCGGGTCATGAGTTCGTCGCCCGCGTCGTCCTCGACGAGCAGGATCTCCGCGGGCGCCGTCGAAGGCCTGGAGCTGGGGGTGGTCATCGGCTGGTTCCTTCGTCGACTGCGGAATCGGATGCGGGCACCGGGTCGGTCGCGGTGGCGTCCGCGGCGAGCACGGGCAGGGTGAACATGATCCGGGTGCCCGGCGTGTGGGTCGTGTCGATCCAGATGCGCCCCCCGGAGTGCTCGACGATCTTCTTGCAGAGGGACAGCCCGATCCCGGTGCCACCGTACGTCTCCCGGCCGTGCAGCCGTTGGAAGATGACGAACACCTTCTCGGCGAACTCGGCGGGAATGCCGATCCCGTTGTCCGTGACGGCGAAGGTGTGGAATCCGGGTTCCGCCGCACTCCCGTCGAGCAGCGAGATCTCCACCTGCGGAGCGAGCCCGGGGGAGTGGAACTTGACGGCGTTGGCGACCAGGTTCTGCCAGAGCATCGTGAGGAGCGTCGGATCGCCCAGTACCTCGGGGAGCCGGTCCGGTCGGGTGACCTCGGCGGAGTGCTCCTCCACGGCGGCGGCCAGGTTGCGCATGGCCCGGTCCACGGTGGAATCCAGCGCGACCGTCTCGCGGGCGTCCTGGACCCGGCCCACCCGGGAGAACGCCAGCAGATCGTTGATCAGCACCTGCATCCGCTTGGCGCCGTCGACGGCGAACGCGATGTACTGGGTGCCGCGCTCGTCCAGTTGCTGCCCGTAGCGCTTCTCCAGCAGCTGGCAGAACGAGGCGACCTTGCGCAACGGCTCCTGGAGGTCGTGCGAGGCCACGTACGCGAACTGCTCCAACTCGGCGTTCGAGCGCCGCAGCTCGCCGGCCTGTGCGTCCAGCTCCGCGGCCGTGCGGTTCAGCTCCCGCGCGTTGCGCTGCGAAGCCGTCAACTCCTCGACGGTCCGCCGGCGCATGGCCTCCACCGCGCGGGCGAGCGAGCGCAGGTCTGCCGGACCTGCCTCGGGGATCTCCAGGTCGAACGCCCCGTCCGCGACCCGCTGGGACGTCGTCCGTACCGCGGCGAGCGGACGCAGCACGCCCACGTGGAGCAGGAACCCGAGGCAGGCACCCGCCAACAGGAACGCCGCCACGATCGCCAGGAGGATGCGGTCGCGTTGGACGCGGGCCTCCCCGAAGGTGGTGCGGGCGTCCGTCTGGACGCGGTCCAGCCGGGCCTGCTGCTCCGCGAGCCGCAGTCGTACCTCGTCGAACTTCTCCTTGCCCGCCACGACGGAGGGCGGCTCCCCGCCGGCGCGCACCGCGGCGATGGCGGGGGTCGCGAACTCGTCCTGCCAGACGCGCACGGAGTCCTGCACGGCGACCAGGTCGGCCCGCACCCCGGCGTCCTCGTCCTGGACCAGCGACAGCCGCTCCGCCGCCGCTCGGCCGCTCTGCAGGCCGCGCTCGTACGGTTCCAGGAGGGCCGGGTCGCGGGCCAGGAGGTAGCCGCGGACCCCGGTCTCCTGGTCCAGCAGGGCCGCCTCCAGCCGGAGCGCGTCGCGTTGGGCCGGGAGGATGCCGTCGACGAGCCGGTCGCCCGCCTCGGTGGTGTTCGACAGCAGGGCCGCTCCCACCGCGCCCGTGCCGACGACCATGAGGGCCAGTACGGCGAGGACGGTCGTGAGCCAGGCGCGCAGGCTCGGACCCCCGCGACCGGACCCTGAGGGCGCGGCCCCGGCGGCCTTGGCCCCGGCAGGGGGGAGCTCGGCGGAAGGAGGCTCGGCGGGGAGGGGCTCGGTGGGAGGGGCCCCGACGGGAGGGGGCTCGGTTCGTTCTCGGGCGTTCACGAGGGGGTGTTCCATTCGAGGTGGAGTACGGCGACGTCGTCGGCGAGCCCGCCCCAGTCCGCGGCCCGGCCCTGCGCCGCCCGGATGAGGGTGTCGACGAAGGTCTCGGCGGGCAGCCCGGAGTACTGGCGGGCGATGTCGAGGAGGCCCGTCTCGTCGAGGCGTTCGGAGCCGGGGCCCACGCGTCCCTCGATCAGACCGTCGGTGAAGAGCATCACGGCGCCGCCCCGTGCCAGGGGCACCTCGGTCACGGGCCAGTCGGCGCCCCAGCCGGGCATGATGCCGAGGGCGGGACCGCCGGGAACCTCCACGAGGTCGACCCCCGCCGCCGACCTGACCAGGAAGCCGGGGTGCCCGGCGCGCTGCACGGAGATGATGTCGGCGCCGGGAGGGCGGGTGACCGCGATGAGTGTGGCGAAGATCTCGGGCCCGGACCGCTCCGCCAGCAGGATCTCCTCCAGGAGCTTGAGCAGTTCCTCGCCCCGGGCGCCCGCCATCACGAAGGCCCGCCACGCCACGCGCAGGCACACCCCGAGGGCAGCCTCGCCCGGTCCGTGTCCCGACACGTCGCCGACCACGGCGTGCGTGGCCCCGTCGCGGGTCTGCACGACGTCGTAGAAGTCCCCGCCGAGGAGTGCCTGGGCGCGGCCCGGCCGGTAGCGGGCGCACACCGTGACGGCGTCGTCCAGCAGGAGCGGCGTCGGCAGCAGGCCCCGTTCCAGGCGGGCGTTCTCCTCGGCGCGCAGCTTGCTCGCCTGCAGGGCGACCGCGGCGAGCTCGGTCCGCTTGCGCTGGATCGCGTAGCGGATGGCCCGGATGAAGACGTCGGCCTCCAGGCGGCCCTTGACCAGGTAGTCCTGGGCGCCGGCCGCCACTGCGCCGAGCCCCGCCTGTTCCTCGGAGAGCCCCGTGAGGACGACCACGGCGGCCTCGGCCGAAGCCGCGAGCACCTTGGTGAGGCCGTCGAGTCCCTGGGCGTCGGGGAGGTGCAGGTCGAGCAGCACGCACTGGGGCGGCTCGGCCTCCAGGTGGGACAGGGCGTCCGAGAGGGACCGGGCCCGGCCGAGCCGGAGGTCGACCCCGCTGTCCTCGACCAGCTCCTCGACGAGGAGGGCGTCGCCCTCGTCGTCCTCGATGAGCAGGACGTACGGCGGGAGGCCGCTCCACAGGGCCAGGGACCTGTCCTGTTCGACGGAGGTCGCCGGCCTGGGAGGACTCGTCGGCCGCGGTGTCTGGCCCGCGGGGTGAGGTGACCCCAGGCCGATCGTGCTCCCCATGGCGCGCGTTCCCCTCTCGCCACGGAGCGCGTGCGCCCGGGGGACGCCCGGTTGCGTCGGGGGTGAGCTTAGAGTGATCATTTGCCGTTAGGCAATATTTGAACCAGTCAATTATCCTTCGCGCTACTCGCGCGCCTCCGCGCCGGGCCGCCCGTGCCAGTCGAGGCAGACGGCCATGGCGTCGTCCGAGGCCTGGATCTCCTCACCCCGGTGCCCCGCCAGTTCCCCCAGGATCGCCTGCGGAACCTGTGAGGGAGGAAGCAATCGGGTGTTCATGATGGCCCGGCTCAGCGCGCGCAGGCTGTACGGCTCCCCGCCCGGGGAAGCGACGTCGTAGACTCCGTCGCTCAGCAGGAAGAGCCGGTCCCCGGGCAGCACCCGGAAGCGCTGGCAGGTGTAGACGGTGTCCTCGAACATGCCGAGCGGGAGTTGGGCCTCCAGGTCGACGGTCTCCACGGTTCCCTGCCGGAGCCGCCAGATCCGGGGCGATCCCGCGTCGATGACCTCGACCTCGCCGGTGTCCAGGTCGAAGCGGAGCAGGAGCATGGCGAGGTGTAGGCGCCCCTGGTGCTGGCCGTAGACGGCCTGATCCGCCAGCGACGCCTGGTCGACGAGGCCGAGTCCGCTCCGGCGGGCGTTGCGCACGGCGCTCACGGCGAGGCTGGTCAGCAGGGCCGCGTCGATCCCGTCCCCCATGCCGTTGTTGACGGTCAACGTCAGGTGGTCGGCGGAGGCCGACCAGTCGAAGCTGTCGCCGAAGATGGCGTAGGCGGGCTCCAACTGGCCCCCGAGCTCGTACTCGGGCCGCGAGCACGACCGGCCCGGCAACAACTCCCACTGCATCTCCGCCGCGAGGGTGAGCCGGGTGGCCCGTCTCGCCCGTAGGAAGAGGTCCGTGTCGCGGTCGGCGACGAGGATCTCGTGGCCCAGGGCGTCGGCCACGTCCCGCAGTTCCCCGAGGAGCCGGGGCGCGTACGCGTCCGCCGGGAAGCCCACGCTCAGTACCCCGAGCCGGTCGCCCCGTACGCTCACCGGCAGGTGGACGGTCACCTCGGACCCCTGCGTGACCACGTGGGCCTCCTGCGAGCCGAAGGCCCGTCCCGGGGCGCTGGTACGAACCGACACGGACTCGGCGGTGTCCGGCCCGTCGGTGACGGGCCGCAGGCTGGTCAGGGCGTAGTCCGCCATCAGCAGTTCGGCGTGCGCACGGTACCGGCGGGCCAGGAGGTCGCGGACCTCGTCGAACACCTCGTGCGGCGCGGAGCGCCGCAGGACGCCCGCCACTTCGCCCTCTACTTCGTCGGGTCGTGCCACCGTCCTGGATCCTGCCTCTCCGGGGAACTGTTTAGATGGGGGAGCCACCAAGCCGCCGGGTCCGCCCGCGAAGGGCAGCTCGTACGTCCGGTAGGGAGTGTCACATGAGTCAGGGGCCCAGGCCCTCCCCACGCGCCCCGTCGGCGGTCGCGGGGATGAGCGATCTGATCGAGCTGCTGGAAATCGTCTGGGAGCGGGGACGCGACACGGTCTGCGCGCCGCCCGTCTCCTCCTCGCAGGCCAGGGTCCTCTTCCTCATCGAGCGGAACGAGGAGATCAACCTGCGGACGCTCGGCGAACTGCTGGGCGCGGCGGCGCCCTCGGTGACCCGGCTCTGCGACCGGCTCCAGGCCGCCGGGTTCCTCGAACGGCACACGCGGCCCGACGACCGCCGCGAACTGCGACTGGAGCTGACGCCCGCCGGACGCAAGTACCTCGACGAGCTGCGGGCCCGCCGGGAGGCGGCCCTGACGGAGGCGATGGCCGTCATGCCGGCGGCCTCCCGGGCCGCCCTGGCCGTCGGCCTGGCCGACTTCCACATCGCCGTCGCCGGACCGCTGCGGCTGGCGCCCCCGCGGAGCCCGGCGGCCCCCCGCGCCGGGCCCCGCACCGGGCCGCCCCGGCGGAAGCCGGCTGGTTGCGCCGACGCGGTCAGCCCGCGGCGCTCAGGCCCCGCGTGTGCTCCCGTACCTGCTCCGGCGTGAGGTAGCGGTCGGTCCGTTCGAACTCCCGCAGCGTGGGCGGCCTCGCCGACTGGAAACCGGTGCGCACGAAGTCGTCCCCGGCGACGGCGTTGAGCAGCCAGTTGGTCATGACCCGGGTCTTGGCCACGTTCGTGCGCAGCGCGGTCCAGTGGTACCCCCGCGCCACCGCCTGGGCGGCCACCCCGCGCAACGGGATGCCGAGCGGCTTCGACACGGCGTCCGTGCCACCGAGGTCGACCACGAGGCCGAGGTCCTTGTGCACGTACGGCCGCAGCGGCTGCCCGCGCAGCGAGGCGATCACGTTGTCGGCCAGCGTGCGGCCCTGGCGCAGGGCGTGCTGCGCCGTCGGCGGGCAGATCGAGCCGCTCCCGCCCTTGGCGAGGTCGGGTACGGCCGCCGCGTCGCCCAGGGCGAAGACCCCGGACGCGTCCGGGACGGTCATCTCCGGGGTCACCACCAGGCGTCCCCGTTCGGTCTCCGCGTCCATGGTGCCGATCAGTGGGCTGGCGGCCACGCCGGCCGTCCAGATCAGGGTGCGGCTGGGCAGGACCCGCCCGTCGGTCAACGTCAACTCCTCGGGTCCGGCCTTGGCGACGCTCACCCCCAGCGACACCTGGATGCCGCGGCGCCGCAGGATGTCCAGGGCCGCCTGCCCCAACGAGTCGCCCAGTTCGGGCATCAGCTTGGGCGCCATGTCCAGCAGGTGCCAGCTGATCCGGCGCCGGTCCAGCCTCGGGTAGCGCTTCACCGCGTGGTCGGTCAGCCGTTGGAGGCACGCCGCCGTCTCGGTGCCCGCGTATCCGCCGCCGACGACGACGAAGCAGAGCCTGGCGGCCCGCTCCGCCTCGTCCTGGCTGGCGTCCGCCAGGTCGAGTTGGGCGATGACGTGGTCGCGCAGGTACGCGGCCTCCGCGAGCGTCTTCATGCCCCGCGCGTGTTCCAGGAGCCCGGGGATGTCGAAGGTTCGGGTGACGCTGCCGGGCGCCAGCACGAGTTGGTCGTACGCGTGGTCGGTCACCTCGCCGGTGATCTTGCGGACGATGCAGACCTTGGCCCGGGTGTCGATGCCGATGGCCGTCCCGGGGACGATCCGGGTCCGGTGCCGGCTGCTGCGGCGCAGCGAGACGGCGATGGACTGCGGCGTCAGGACGCCGGAGGCCACCTGGGGGAGCAGGGGAAGGTACAGCTGGTACGAGTTCGGCGTGACCACACAGATTTCGGCCTCGTCGGGGGACAGCCTGCGTTCCAGACGGCGTACGCATTCCACCCCCGCGAAGCCTGCGCCCACCACGAGGATCCTCTGTCGTGTCACGGTTCGCGTCCTTTCTCGGGGCAGCCGGTCACCTGTCCGCCTGCCCAGTCCGGCGGGGTTCAGCTGCCGGGTCTCGCCACGAATGCCGGGGCGGGCACGGGACCGCCCCGACCGGGTCGGTTCAGCGGATGCGGCGGCCGTCGACGGATCGCGCGACGGGGTCGTCGCTGAACCAGTAGTCGCCGGCCGCCGTCGGGCGCGGGCCGCGGCCGGCCTCGCGGGGCAGCCGGAGGGTCACGGCACGGGTGTCGCCGGGCAGGACCACGGTGATGGCGGTGGGGTCCTCGTACTGCTGTCGTTCCGGCACGCTGCGCTCCTTGGGAAGGCGGGACACACCCGACAATCACTCCGTGTGTCGTTCCAGTGTGCAGCGTGTGACTTTCCGTGTCAGCTTGGAGACCTCACCGCCGGGGCGTCGAAGGGACTCCGATGGGCGGCGGGCACCACGCGCCCACCGACGACGACGCCCCCCCCTCGACGGGTTCGAGGGCGGTGCGCAGGACCCCGACGCCGCCCCGTGAGGCGGCCCCGAACCGGGTGCCCGGCCGGCGCCGACCACCCCGGCCGGGCATCCGCACCGCCGGTTTCCGGAGACCTCGTGGAAAAGGTGACGTGAACTGTCACCATTGGCGTTCATCGTGGTGACATGCAGACCCACACGGACACCCAGCACACCGACGTACGAGGCCCGCTCACCGACCGGATCGCGCTCGTCGCCGGTGCCACGCGCGGAGCGGGACGGGCGCTCGCCGTCGAACTCGGCCGCGCGGGCGCCACCGTCTACGTCACCGGCCGCACCACCCGCGAACACGTCAGCGAGGTCGGCCGGACCACGGAGACCATCGAGGAGACCGCGGAACTCGTCACGGCAGCCGGCGGCGCCGGCATCGCCGTACCCACCGACCACCTCGACCAGGACCGCGTACGCGCCCTCGTCGAGCGCATCGACCGGGAACAGGGGCGGCTCGACATCCTCGTGAACGACCTCTGGGGCGGCGAACACCTCCTCGTCGGCTCCGTCTTCGGCAAGAAGAGCTGGGAGACGCCGCTCGCGGACGGCCTGCGGATCCTCGAACTCGGCGTGCGCTCGCACGTGATCACCGCGGCGCTCGCCCTCCCGCTCCTGGTCCGCTCGGACGCGCCCCTGCACGTGGAGGTCACCGACGGTACCGCCGTCTCCAACCGCCGCTACCGCGAGAACCTCTACTACGACCTCGCCAAGAACGCCCCGATCCGGATCGCCTTCGGACTGGGCGAGGAACTCGCGGAGTACGGGGGCACGGCGGTCGCCGTGACCCCGGGCTTCCTGCGCTCGGAGCAGATGCTCGCCCACTTCGGCGTGACCGAGGAGAACTGGCGCGACGCCCTCACCCAGGAACCTTCCTTCGGCATCGCCGAATCACCGCACTACCTCGCCCGCGGCGTCGCCGCGCTCGCCGCCGACCCGGACCGCTCGGCCCGTTGGAACGGGAAGTCCACGTCCAGCGGGGAACTCGCCAGGACCTACGGCGTATTCGACGTGGACGGCAGCCGGCCGGACGCCTGGGCGTACTTCGAGGACGTCGAGTACGGCGGCGGGAACGGCTCCCCCGACGACTACCGCTGATCCCCCGGCTCCGCGCCGTACAGCGCGGCGAGGGCCCGCGCGTGCTCGCGGAAGCGGGCCCGCAGCCCCTCCGGGGCCAGCACCTCGGCGTCGGCGCCCAGTTCGACCAGCGTGGCGAACGCGACGTCCTCGGACTCGACCGGCAGGTCGAGCGTGACGCGCCCGACCGGATCGGGCGCGCCCGCGCCGGCCAGAGCCTCGCCGATGCCCGCCGGGTCCGCCACGAACGGCAGCCGGTGCAGACCGCGTTCGGTCAGCCGCAGGGTGACCGTCGCGCGCAGCAGTGCCCGGGCGAACCCGGCCGAGTGGGCCTGCCAGTGCGCGGCGAGGTCGAACGACGGGTCCCGGACGAAGGACGCGCCGGGTTCGTCGCCCCCGGCGTGCGGGGCGTCGGCCAGCGCCGTGACGCGGTCGACGCGGTAGGTGCGCCAGGCATCGGCGACCGGACCCGGCGCCGGGACGCGACCGACGACGTACCAGACCCCCGCCTTCAGGACGAGCCCGTACGGCTCCAGGGGGCGGGTCACCGTACGGGGCGGTGCGCCGTCCCGGCCCGGCCGGGCGTAGGTCAACTCGACGGTGCGGTCGGACCACACGGCGCGGGCCAGCTCCGGCAGCAGTTCCGGCGCGGAGGGCTCCCGGAACCAGGCCGGGGCGTCGAGGTGGAAGCGGCGCGTCGACGACTCGGCCGCCGCGCGCAGCGACGGCAGCATGGTGGCCGACAGCTTCAGCCGCGCCGTGTCCGCGGCGTCCGACAGCCCGAGATCGCGCAGGGCCGTGGGCAGGCCGGAGAGGTACAGCGTCTCCGCCTCGGTGGGATGGAGCGTGGTGAGCCGGGTCCGGTGGCCCGGCGCCAGGTGGTAGCCGCCCGACCGGCCGCGCTCGGACCGGATGGGCACGCCCGCCTCCTGAAGGGCCTGCGCGTCGCGGATCACGGTGCGCTCGGAGACCTCCAGCTCCCGCGCGAGGGCAGCGGCGGTCAGGCCTGGGCTCGACTGGACCAGGAGGGCCATGCGGATGAGGCGGGCGGCGCGCATGCCCCCATGATCGTGGACCGGGAGGCCCTCCGGCACGCCCGGGTGCGCCCCGGGGCGCATGTGTCGGGCCGTCGGGGGCAAACGGGTGGCAGTGACGGTTGGTTGGTGAGGGAGGTGGCGGCGATGCGTCGTACGAAGGTGTTGGAGTCCTTTCCCGCCGGTGACCCGTACGGCAGTTGGCCGGCGGAGGAGTACGCGGCCCGCTGCCGGTCGCGGGGCGAACGGGCGAGCGTCGTGATGGACCTGGAGCGGGACGCCTTCCTCGTCGTCACCGCCGACATGGACGCGGCGGAGGCGGCGACCGCGTAACGGCGGGCCCCGGCCGTCCCGGGCGGGACGCCCCGACCCCGTCATTCCATCCAGTGCACGCGCCCCCGGTGGATCAGACGGAGCTGGCCGCGGGCCGTGTCGGTGACGGCCGCCCAGTCCTCGCCGCGCAGTGAGGCGGCCAGGCACGCCGAGGCCGTCATGAACATGTGGTCCACGAGGAGCCGGGACAACATGATCAGGTCCTCGGCGCTCCAACCCGAACCGATCGGGTCCGCCGCGAGCGCGGATCCGATCTCGCTCGCGAACCCGTCGAGTTGTCCGGCGATCGACTCCCGCACCGCCGCGACCCCGCCGTGCCGCTCGCGGACGAGGAAACGTACGTGCGCCGGCCGGGTGCGGACCAACTCGGCGACGAGGCGCACCGCGTCGTCGCCGCGCCGATCCGCGTCACCGGTCGAGGCGAGGATCCCCCGCACCGTTTCGTGCAGGCTGGCCAGCGCCTCCTCGACGAGCGCGATGCCGAGTTCGTCCATGTCCCGGAAGTGGCGGTAGAAGGCGGTGGGGGTGACGCCCGCGGCCCTCGTCACCTCCCTGAGCCCGAGGCTGCTGAGGCTCTGCTCCTCCAACTGCGACAACGCCGCGTCGAGGAGGGCGCGTCGGGTGCGGCGGCGCCGGGCCTCACGGACACCGGTGTTCTGGCTCATGACGGCAGTCAATCGCATCACGGTCGCGGCCCGCCGGCATGAGTCGTACTGAACCGGGTAGTCAGTGAACAACTGTTACCCGAAAGTAGGAGGAACTCCCGTGCTCTTCCTGGTAGCCGCTCTGCTCGTCATGGGTGTCGCCCTGGGGGCCGTCGCCCACGTCCCGGTGCCGGTCGGCCTGGCCGCCGGCCTCGCGATCGCCGGTTGGCTCGCCCTCTTCGCCGCACGCGAACGCCTGTCGGGCCGTCGAACCGGCCGCCCCGACCACCATCGGGGAGGCCTGTGATGGACACGGACACGGACATGGACACGCGAAACGCCGTCGAGACCCCGACCCGCGGCCGAACCACTGGCCGGACCCGTGATCGCACCCGTGACGCCGACGCGATGGCCGTCACCGCCTTCGTGCTCGGCCTGGCCGGGCTCCTGGTCATGAACCTGATCCTCGGCCCGACCGCCGTCGTCCTCGGCGCCCTCGCGCTGTGGCGGAACACCGCGCGGCCCGGCCGCGCCCGCCTCGGCATCGCCCTGGGCGTGGCCGACCTCGTGATCCTGGCCTGTCTCGTCACCGCCGACGGCACGTGGTCCTGGAGCCTGAGCTGACGCGTCGCGCCACACGCGTGCCTCAGGCGTCGTTCCTGAGCCGGTCGCGCTGGACCTGACGCGCGAGCGCCCGCCGCATCGGGGCCGCTCCGGGGGAGGCGGCCCGCGAGGGAACGTCCAGGCCTCGGGAGATCTCGTCGTAGGCGGCCCGGTACGCGGCCCGGTGGGCGCCCCCGGGCCCCTGCCGGGGGAGCGTGAGGTCCTCTTCGAGGAGGCGTCGCAACTCGTCCACGCTCTGGGGCGTGAAGCGCTTCCTGCCCCGGGCGATGGCGTTGACGTGGCGCGTGCAGCGCGCCGCTTCGATGGTCTCCGAGATCTCCTCGGCGAGGCCCCACAGGCGCCCCTCCAGCCACGGGACGTCGTCCTGGTCGAGGTCGAGCGCCATCGCGGGCCCCGGCTCGTCCGCCGCGTACTTCGTCACCTGCTTGGACACGGCGGGCTGACTCATGTCCGTGAGGCGGGCGATCCTGTCCTGCGTCCAGCCGAAGCCGACGAACAGTTTGATCATCTCGGAGCGCAGCTTCCGCATCTCCTCGCCGGCGCGGATGACCTCGTTCATCTCGGCGAGCATCCGCTCGGCCTGCTCCTCGGTCAGGGCCTGGGGCCGGGGGCGCGTCCGCGGGCTCGTCGGTGAGTGGGGGTCGGGGTGCGGGTGTGCTTCGCCTTCCATGAGTCGGTTATACACCCCCGCGGCGCGCTTCATAACCAGGTTGTACAACCTGGTTGTAGCCGGCAGGATCCAGCGCCATGCCCACCTTCACCGCATCCGACGGGACCCGCCTCGCCCATCGCACGCACGGCGACGGGACCCCCGTCGTCTGTATCCCGGGAGGCCCCGCGGACTCCCGCTACCTGGGCGACCTCGGCGGCCTGTCCGCCCACCACCGACTGATCGTGGCGGACCTCCGCGGCACCGGCCGGTCCGAGGTTCCCGACGACACCTCCTCCTACCGCTGCGACCGCCTGGTCGACGACGTGGAGGCCCTGCGCGAGCACCTGGGCCTGCCCCGGATGGATCTGCTCGGCCACTCCGCCGGCGCGAACGTGGTCGTCCAGTACGCGGCCCGGTACCCGACGCGCGTCGGAAGGCTCGCCCTGATCACCCCGAGCACCCGGGCGGTCGGCATCCCGATCACCGGGGAGATGCGCCGGGAGCTCGCGGGCCGCCGGAGCGACGAACCCTGGTTCCCGGCCGCGTTCGCCGCGTTGGAGGCGATCACCAGGGGCGAGGACGCCGACTGGGAAGCCGTCGACCCCTTCTTCCACGGCCGCTGGGACGCCGGGGCGCGCGAGCACCACGCGACCGCCCGGCCGACCAACGCGGAAGCCGTCGCTCTCTTCGGCGCGGAAGGGGCCTTCGCCCCGGAGTCGACGCGTGCCGCCCTCGCCGGCTGCGGGATCCCCGTGCTGCTGCTCGCGGGGGAGTTCGACCTGAACAGCCCGCCCGCGGCGGTGGCCGCCTTCGCGGAGCTCTTCCCCGACGCCACGTTCGTCCAGCAGCCCGGAGCGGGCCACTACCCCTGGGTGGACGACGCCGACCGGTTCGCCGCGACCGTGGCGGACTTCCTCGCCTGACGACCCGCCGGAGCCGCGCCACGGCCACCGCGCCGCGTCACCGTCACGAACCCGGCCCGGTCGCCGGCCGACCACCGCGGAACCGGCCGCACGGCGGCGCCGTCACTCCGCGCCGAACGACCGGCTCCGCGAGCGGAAGGTGCGCCGGTAGGTGTCCGGGGGCACGCCGACCGTGCGGTGGAAGTGACGGCGCAGCGTCGTGGAGGTGCCCATGCCCACGGCCTCCGCGACGGCGTCGACGCTCTCGTCGGTGGTCTCCAGCAACTCCTGCGCACGACGGATGCGTTGGGTCAGCAGCCATTGCAGCGGGGTCGTCCCCGTCGCCACCTTGAACTGCCGGCCCAGATTGCGCGAGCTCATCCGGGCACGGCGGGCCAGGTCCTCCACGGTGAGCGGGCGGTCGAGCCGTTCGATCGCCCAGGGGAACAGCTCGGCGAGCGGGTGGTCGTCCCGGGCGGGTACCGGGGCGCTGACGAACTGGGCCTGGCCGCCCGCGCGGTGCGGGGGCACGACCAGGCGCCGGGCGACCCTGTTCGCGACCGCCGAACCGTGGTCGAGGCGGACCAGGTGCAGGCACAGGTCCATCGCGGCCGCCTTGCCCGCCGAGGTGAGCACGCTGCCGCTGTCCACGTAGAGCACGTCGGGGTCCACCTCCACCCGGGGGTGCCGGGCCGCCAGGACCCGGGTGTGCGCCCAGTGCGTGGTCGCGCGCCGGCCGTCCAGCAGTCCGGCGGCGGCCAGGACGAACGCTCCCGTGCACAGGGACGCCACCCGGGCGCCCGCCTCGTGGGCGGCTCGCACCGCGTCGACGAGGTCGGCGGGCGGATCCACGTCGACATCGGCCCAGCCGGGGACGATCACCGTGTCGGCGCGGGCGAGGCGGTCGAGTCCGAAGTCGGGCTCCAATCGGAACCTGCCGAAGCGCACGGGGCTCGGCCCGCAGACGGTCACGTCGTACGGAGGGTCGGTCGCGCCCGTGGAGTCGGCGCCGAAGACCTCGTAGGCCACGGACAGTTCGAAGTGCAGCATTCCGTCGGTGACGGCCAGCGCGACAGTACCCATGTCCGAAAGTGTACGGGTGACGGCGTTCCGGACACTGGTGGCGGGTCGCCGCCGGGGAAAGAATGTTGAGAGTTGAACGAGCGGCGACGGTAGGAGAACGTGATGGGATCGAGTCGGGCCGTAGCGGTGTTCGGTGCCTACGGGCACACCGGGCGCTTCGTGGTGGCGGAGTTGCTGGACCGAGGGTTCGTCCCGATCCTGACCGGACGCGACCGGACCAAGCTGCGGGCCCTGGCGGCCTCCGCCCCGGGGCTCGACGTCCGGCCGGCGTCGGTCGACGACCCGGCCGCCCTCGACCGCGCGCTGGCCGGGGCTGCGGCCGTGATCAACTGCGCCGGACCCTTCGCCGTGACGGCCGCGCCGGTGATCGAGGCGGCGCTGCGCGCCGGGATCCCGTACGTGGACGTGGCCGCCGAGATCGAGGCCAACCTCGACACGTTCGCGCACTTCGCGGACCGGGCCACCGCCGCGGGCACCGTGGTCATCCCCGCGATGGCCTTCTTCGGCGGCCTCGGCGACCTGCTCGTCACCGCGGCGATGGGTGATTGGACGACGGCCGACGAGGCACACGTGGCGTACGGACTCAGCGGTTGGCACCCCACCGCCGGCACCCGCACCGCGGGCGCGGTGTCCCAGGAGCGCCGGGACGGCCGACGCGTCGTGTACCGGGGCGGGCGGTTGGAGTACCGCGACGACGCCCCGCCCAACCTGAAGTGGACCTTCCCCGAACCCCTGGGGGTCCGGTCCGTGATCGGGGAGTTCACCATGGCCGACGTCGTCACCGTCCCCAGCCACCTGGCCATCCCCGAGGTGCGCACCTACATGACGGTCGAGGCGGCGCGCGACCTGGCGGCCCCGCGGACACCGGCGCCGACCGCGGTCGACGAGCACGGGCGGTCCGCGCAGACGTTCCTCGTCGACGCCGTCGTCCGCTCGGCCGGCCGGGAACGACGCGCGGTGGCGACCGGCCGGGACATCTACGCCGTCACCGCGCCGCTGGCGGTGGAAGCGCTCCACCACGTCCTCACGGGCCGCACCAGGACGATCGGCGTCGCCTCCGCCGGCGCGGTCCTCGACGCACCCGCCTTCCTCCGCGGCCTGTCCCCGCACATCACCGTCGAACTGCGATGAGTCGAACCGGAACGAGGCGAGGGGCCGTTCGGCGAGGGGCCGGGGGCCGGGGGCCGCCGACCGGCGCGGCATACTGCTGACCTTCGGGTGACGAGTCGGGAGGCGGCCACGGTGACCACGTTCGGGGAACACCTGAGGGAACGGACCGTGGAGGCACTGGCCGGGTTCCCGCCTGCCGGGGGCGAGGGGACGTACGCCGTCACGTTCCGCCTCGACAGCGTGGACCAGGACCCCCGGTTCCCGTACCTCGCGCTCGGCTACGTCACCGAGGGCGCCGCCCACGTCACCGACGGGGCCGGTCCCGAGGACCGGTGGGAGGCCCGCTGGAGCTACGCGTACTTCCCGCCGTCCGGCCTCGAAGGCATCCGCGTCCTCGGGCACGACCCGGACGCGGACCCCCGGGGAACCGAGTTGTACCGGCGGGAGGTGGAGGAGGCCGAGGCGCAGGCCGGAGGAACCGAAGGGCTCGAAGGTGTCGAGGGGCTGTGGGACGAGGACGAACCCGCCGGGGACTCGCGCTGCTCCGGGGACGTGTACGACGCATGGGACGAGCGGGCCGAGCGGCTCCGGTCCGAGTTCCGCGACCTGTGCGTGGGCCTCGCCCGGCACCTGCACGACGGCGGACACCTGACGGCGGCCCTGGGACGGGCCGTGCCCGTGATCCTCTACGACATGTTCGATCCGGAGGACATGTTCGCGATGACCCGGGCCGCCAACCCGGCCGCCCTGATCACCGACTTCCTGTCCGGCGAGGTGCGGGACGCACCGTGAATTCCGCTGGTGGGCGCCCGCGGCCCCGGCTAGCATCCGACGATGATCACGCCGGAGGACAAGCCCTTCCAGGACGCCGTGCGCCGGGCCGACGCCGGTTGGCTCGCCGGCCACCTCGACCCGCGGGCCTGCACACCGGCCGTCCTCGAACCCCTCCTCCGACACGAGGACCCGCGCCTGCGCCACGTGGGGCTCGTCCTGCTCGCCGAGCGCGTCACCTCCGGCAGCCCGGCCGGCGATCGGGAGACGGTCGAGCTCGCGCGGCTGGTGCCCGCCTCGTTGGACGGCCCGCCGGAAGCCGCACTGCTCGTGGCCCGGCTCCACGAACGACTGTGGACCCACCTGCCGGCCTCCCGCCGCCCGTCATGGCGCACGGCCGGGTTGCCCGCACGGGTACGCATCGCATGGCTGCGCGCCGAGCTCCTGAACGACCCCACCGTGCTCCGCCGCGAACCCGTCGGCGAACAGCTCCGGCAAGCCGTGCGGGAAACGACAGCCGTCGCCGCGCACCGGCCCGAGCAACTGGTCCACGAGCTTGTGGCGACCGGTGACCCCGCACTGCACGCCGCGGCGCTGCGACTGGCCCGGGAGGGCCTGCACGCCGGACTGCTGGCTCCCGCACTGGTCCGCGCACACGCGATCGGTCTGCTCGACGTGGCCGCCCCGACCGTCGTGGCCGAAGCGCTGGGCGAACTCACCGAACCGTGGGCGGCGTTGGAGCCCCTGCCGGCAGGACTGCTGTCCCCGCTGCTCGCCGCCGATCCGGTCGCCGCGCGCCCCGAGGTGGCGGCCGCCGCGCTCGCGGCCGCCGCGCACCACGGACACCGCGCCCTGCTCCGACAGGTCGTCGACGATCCGCGGCTCCCGGCGGGCCTGCGCCGACGCGGGATGGAGCTGCTCGGCGATCTGGCCGAGCGCGGTGACATCGGCGCGTTGACGGACGTCGCCGCACACGATCCGCTCCTGTTCGGCGGGCCCGCGCTGACGTGCCTGCGCGGACTCCACCGGCGCGGGCACTTCCCGGACGTTCCCCACGTCGCGCCCATCCTCGGCCTGGCACTGGCCGATCACTCGCTCCCGCCGCACGAGGTCGCGACGATCCTCTTCACCACCCGACAGGCGACGTTCCGGGCTCTCGTGGACGCGCCCGCCGACGATCCGAGCTGGCCGCGCCGGCTCGCCCTGCTGGTCGCCCTCGCGGGACAGGGCACGGGGGACCTTCCGATCGGCGACGCGATCACCCGGGTCCTGCCCTCGGCCCCCGCACCCGGCCCGTTCCTCCGAGCCGTCCGCGCGCTGCGGCACACGGACGCCGAGGACGCCGTGATCGCCCTCCTGCCGGCAACACCCGCAGCGGCCCTGGACGCCCTGGAAGCCATCGGCGGACACCGCACGACGGCGGCGCTGAGGGAAGGACTCGGCCTCGTCACGGAGGACGGCACAGGCGTGATCGCGCCGCACCTGCGTCCCGTCCGCAACCGCGCCCTGGAAGTGCTGTGGCACCTGACCGACGATCCGGCGCGACGGCGCGCCCTCCTCGTACGGCTCGATCCCGCCGACCTGCCCGCCCGCGTGGCGGCGGATCTCGGCGGCCCGGACGAGCGGGAGCTGGCGCTACTGAGCTCCCACCTCGACCCGGACGAACCGGTGGCGGCCCTGTGCCGGCTGGCCGCCCACGGCAGCGCCGCGACCCTGCCGGTCATCGCCGACCTGTTGCTGCGCGTCGTGACGGAACTGGCGGCGCCGTCGGAGCCCGCCGCGAGCTCCGCACCGCGACCCGGGAACGGGGAGCCGGCAGGGGAGCCCGTGGTGCCCCAGGAGATCCTGGAGGCCGTACACGGCCTGGGCCGTCGTCTCCACGACCGGGGACGGATCAGGCCGTCCTGCCTGCTCGACGCGGCCGACGCCGGGGAGGCCGGACACGCACTCGTCGCGACCACGGCACTGGACCTGCTGGACCGCCCCGGACTGTCGGGCGCCGAGCAGGCCATCCTGTGCGAACTCCTGCTCCGTGCCCCCTGGGCGGGCACCCGCGCCAGGGCGCACCGCCTGCTGCGCCACCCGGACCGGCACGTGCGCAAACACGTGATCGCGCTGCTCGCCCGCGATACCACCGGGGACGACGCCCAGGCCCTGTCGGCGTCCCTGATCGCACTGACCGCAGCCCAGGACATCCAGACCGTCCGGCAGGCGCTGCGCGCCCTCGGGCACGCCCGGGCCCGCTGGGCCTCCCCGACGATCGCCGCACGCCTCGGCCACCCCAACATGAACGTCAAGAAGACCGCCGCCGTGGCCCTGGTCCGCGCGGGCGCGCCCACGGCGGTACCGGCACTGCTGCGCGCACTCGGACGCCACGACAATCCGGGCCTGCGGGGCACGCTCGTCGAGGCGCTCCGCGCGATCCTCGGCGACGCCCACCCGTCGACCGTCCTCGCCGCCACCGAACGCGCCGAGGACGAGCGCACCCGCGAACGACTGCTGGAAGCACTCGACGGCACCCTGCCGGCACGCTCGGTCCTCGCCCTGCACGAGCAGGCGTCCCCGGTCGCACCGACCCTGCTCGCCCTTGTGGCCACCGGCCGGCTCGCCCTCGCGTCCGGCTCCGTCGAGGAACTCGCGCCGGCCATGGCCGAGCACGGGATCACCCGGCCCGCCGCCCCGGTACCCTCCGTGCGCAGGGGAACGGACCCCGACGTCGCCGCGCTGACGGAAACGGGCTGGGATCCCTTCGTCGCGCTCCGGATCGCCGCACGGCGCGAGCTGCCGCACCCCGTTCGGCTGTGGAGGCTGCGGCCCGTACTGGCGGACTGCCTGCGCCTGGCCGGTTCCGACCCCACCGTCCGGGGCCGTGTCCTGCGGCTCGCCCTCCGGATCTGCCCCGCACCGTGGACGACGGACGAACTGACGGTCTTCGCCCGCTTCACGGGCCTCCTCCTCGACGGGCTCACCGGGGCCGCCACCGCCCGGCGCGAGGACCCCGTCGACGGCCTCGTCGACGGCCTCGTCGCGGTCCTCGAAGCCGTCGCCCCCACGCTGCCCCCGGTGGAGCGGCCGGCGGCCGTCGAAGCCGTGCGCGCGCTGCCCGCCGTCCCCGGGGGAACCCGGTCCACACTGCCCCTCCTGCGCGGCCTCGGCGCCGTCCTGGTCCGGGCCGACCTCGACCGGGCCCTCGCCGCGGCCCGACTGGACACCGACCCCCGGCGGGCCGGGACCGCCGTCCTGCGGGACGCGTTCGCCGTCCCGCCACAACCCCACACGACCGCCGGGGCGGCCGGGGCCCGAGCCGGGGCCGGCTCCGCGGCCCAGGCCGGGCCCGGGCCGGACGGGGAGGCATGGCGCGCCGCGCTGCTCGCCGCGGCGCGCACGCCGGCCACCCTGGAGGAGTTCCGCCGCGCCGCCGACGGCACCCCGCACCCCGTCCCGGACTCCAGGTACCGCCTGACCGCACTGATCGACGTCCACGCCTTCGCCGGCCCCGGAACCCGAGCCGCCCTCATCGACTGGATGACGGCGCTCCAACCCCTCGACGCACCACCCTGGACCATCGGCGAGAGCGTCCACGCGCCGACCCCGCCGCCCCGGACCGCGCACGTCGACGACCTCGACCAGCCCCGGTCGACCGCCCAGCGGAACCGCCTGCTCGCCATGCTCCGGGCACCCGCCCCGGACAGCCGGCGCACAGCGGCCCTGGCGCTCCTGCGGTGGCCCGAGCCCGAGGCCCGGATCGCCGTGCTCCGCGCGTTCCTGCGCGGCCGCGTCGACGTAACGGTCGGCGCCGACCTCGCCCGCGACCTTCCCGCCATCGACGCGACGGAACTGCGCGAGGACGGCATCCTGCACGACCGGGTGGCGCTCGTGGCGGCCCTGCTCGACCCGGACGACCTGGAACCCCTGGTCCCGCTCCTGCTGGAGTGGTGGGAGTCCGACCCGCCGCTCAGCGGCGCCGCAGCCGGCCTGGCCCTGCGACGGGCCCACGCGGACGCACTGGCCGAACGACTCGCCACCCGCCTCGACGCGGGCGCCCGAGGGCTCCTGGACCTGCTGCGCGAACGCCCCCTGCTGCGCACCCCCGCCCTGACACGGACCTGCCGGCGGCTGCGCGCCGAGGGACGCGACGACCTCGCCGACGGGCTGCTCCTCGTCGACGGCCCGCTGCGCGGCCCGGACTCCGCGCGTCAGGACGCCACCGTGATGGCCGCGCTCCGCGACCGGACCCCGCTCACGTCGACCGGGGCGCCACAACCCCCGTCCCGGCAGGAGCTGTTCGACCAAGCCCGTGGCGGGGACCCGGTACGCGTACGTCAAGCACTCACCCGCCTGGCCGAGCGACACGACGGCCCGGACCCGGACCACGACCCCGAACTGCGGCTGCTGATAGCCGAGTTGCTGCGCCACCCCAAGTCCCGGATCCGCCTGCACGCCCACCGGACCTCGCGGGCCCTACTGGACCGGCCGACCCACCTCCACCACACGTCCCTCCTGCTCGACGACCCCCGGCCGGACCTGGTGCGGACCGCGATCCGCACCCTCTGCCACGCGAGGTGGCTCCCCGCGATCCCCGCGGTGACCGGATTGCTGGAGCACTCCCATCCCGTCGTGCGCAGGACCGCGGCGGACGGGCTGGCCGCCGTGGGCGCGCCGGCGATCCCCGCTCTGCGACACGCCGTCGGCCACGCGCGCCCCGACAAGCGGCCCCTCTACACGGAGGTCCTCGACCGCGTCACGGCCACCGCGGATCAGGCTCCGGGAGCCATGTCGTAGGTCACCCACATGGTCCGCGCGGCCACCTGGTCGTACTTCGACCTCGCCCGGTGGTTGTCGTCGGCGGTGATCCACCGCACCACGCTCCAGCCGCGCTCCGCGGCGATCTCGCGGAGCGCTGCGAGCAGCAGGTCGGCGGCGCCCGAACCGCGGTGCTCGGGCGCCACGAACAGGTCGTCGAGGAAACCGCCCACGGTCGCCGACAGCGGCCGGGCGAAGGGACGGTAGTGGGCGAGGCCGAGGAGCCGGCCGTCGGCGTCCTCGGCGACGCGCGCCTCGACCTCGTGGTCGGGGTCGTTCACCCACTCCCACACGGTCCGGGCCGCCTCCTCGGTCTGCTCCACCCGGTAGAAGTCCGCGTAACCGCGGTAAAGGGCCCGCCACTGCGGGAAGTCCTCGGGCCGGACGGCCCGGACGGTGATGCGGGACATGTGCGTGACTCCACGGTCGGAACTCGGGTACGGGCAATCGATCATCCTCCGGACGGTCTGCCGCCGAACGCGCCGCCGTGTCGAAAGGGCGGCCCGCGGATCGCCCGCATGGACAGGTGACGGATCCTCCCCGCGGTGCCTGCGCCCGTACCGGGAGAGCGGAGTCCCGGGCGGTTCGGGGCCCGGGGAAGCGGATGGCAGGATGTGAGGATGCTGTCGAACCAACCCTGGGCAGGGCTCCACGACGACTTGGTGGAGGCGAAGACACGGGTGTACGACCCCGCCGGCTTCACCTGTTCGCGGCCGGTGGCCGAACCGGAGGGCGGCGAGTACGCGGCCCACGGCTTCACGCTCGACGGGCTGGCGGTCGGGTTCCGAGCGGCCAGGACGACCCCGGCGAAGGTCGGCCAGTTCGTCACCGTGTGGAAGCGATCCGCGGAAGGCCCGATCCGCCCCTTCGACACCGCCGACGGGATCGACCTCGTCGTCATCAGCAGCCGCGACGGTGCCCGCTCCGGGCAGTTCGTGTTCCCACGGGAGGTGTTGTGCGAGCGCGGCGTCATGTCCCGCGACGGCACCGGCGGCAAACGGGGGTTCCGCGTCTACCCGCCATGGGTGACCACGAGCAACCGCCAGGCCGCCGGCACGCAGAACTGGCAGGTGGACCACTTCCTGCACCTCGGGCGGGAAGGCTCCGTCGACACCGGACGCGCCCACACCCTCTACCACCCGTAGGGCGCCCACCCTTGCGGACGGACCTTCCGCAACACCCTTCAGGCGCGCGCCCCCGGATTCGCGGGGCGTTGCAGTTCGTCGTGGAGCAGCCGGCCGAGGAGGGCGCCTCCGAAGACGACGACGCCGGTGCCGACGAGCCAGGACTGGATGACGAGGACGGTCCCGAACGGGCCGTACGTGACGGCGCTCGACGCGATCAGCGGTGAGAAGACGAGCCGGGAGAACACCCGCAGCCCGAACAGCCCGAGCATGGTGGCCACCGCGCCGGGGAGCAGGGCCCTCCAGGGCACCCGGCCGGCGAGCAGCAGGCGCTGCGACCACCAGAAGAACAGGGTGCCGATCAGGACACCGGCGAAGCCGCGGGCGGGGGAGTCGAGCCAGGGTGGCGTGAACGCCGACAGGTACAGCACGCCGATCAGCGCGGCCAGCCACAGGACGTGCCGCCACCGGCCCCACCACTTCGCCGGGGGCAGGTCCCAGACCCGTTCGTAGCCGTTCTGCATCACGGTGCCGAAGGACAGACCGAAGACCGCGAGCAGGGCGAGACCGAAAGCCGTGGTGGTCCGCCACGCCTGGCCGGGAAGGGCGAAGAGGCGCTCGATCTCCAGCGTGGCGGGCTCCGACACCCCGAGTCCGTCCCCGAGCCACTGGGCGAACCCCTGCCCGCCGGCGGTGTCCGCCGCCGATACGACGATCAGTAGCGGTACCAGCGTCAGGAACCCGAGGGCGGCGAACCCCAGCGACCGTTGCCACAGGTCCAGGTCCCGTACGCGCCCCCAATGCCGGCCGGCCCGCGTCCGGCGGACCGCGCTGCGGATCCGAGCGAGCGGCGAAGGCCGCCCGGGCCGCTCAGCCCCGGACATCTCGTTCGGGGGCGCCCCGGAGCCCCGGTCCGCAGGACCCGACGGTTCGGCGCCGGTGGGTCGGTATGAGGTCCATGGCCGCTCCAGCTGCTGCTGCTCCCACGGTAGGACGTCCCGATGGGGAACTCCACCGCCGCCGGCGTGGACGGACGCCGGGCCCGTACCGGGGCGCCGGGACAGTGGCCCGGTCGTACGCCGGCAGCGGGGCTCAGATCCCGATGTTGGCCAGGCTGACGCCGAGGTTGCGCAGGGCGGCCGCCAGAGCCGGATGCTTCACCTCGAACTTCTCGGCGCTGTGGTTCAGCGACTCGCCCACACCCGGGTGGGCGGCCTCCCGGTCCGCCTCCAGCCTGTCCAGCAGGGCCTCCAGGTGCTCGCGCTCCTCCGGGGACAGGCGCGATCCCGAGGCCCGGAGTTCCGCGCGCAGGGCCTTCAGCCGCTCGTCCGTCTCCATCACGTGGTCCGACACGGTGTCTCCTCGTCGCTCGCCGCCCGTACAACGGGGCCTGTCCCCGGGTCGGCTACCGCTCGCATGCCCCGTCGCGGGGCGCGCACGCGCGACGGACTCCGTGCGGATCGAGCCCCGTGCCGATCACGGGGTGGTCAGGGCCTGGGCGTACGCCGTCGGCGGCACCCCGACCCGGGTGGTGAAATCCCGGACGAGGTGCGCCTGGTCGCTGTAACCGAGTTCCACGGCGAGCTCCGCCCAGTCGATCGCCCGACCGGCTCCCGCGCGCTCCAACGCCTCGTGGATGCGGTAGCGCAGGATGGCCCACTTCGGGCTGACACCGACGTGGGTGGCGAACAGCCGCTGGAGCGAGCGCACCGAGAGGCCGACCGCCTCGGCGAGTTCGTCGACGCGGCGTACGGACCGGTCCCGGCGGACCCGGTCCGCCGCGGCCATGGCACGCTCGGCCAGTGCGTCGGGCGCGGGGGCCAGGGAGAGGAGGAACGCGTCGAAGGCGGCGACCCGGGCGTCCTGGGACCGGGCCCCGAGCACGGCGCCGGACACCGGCGCGGAACCCGGGTACACCTCCGTCAGGGGCAACCGCAGCCCCGTGAGGTCGGAGACCGGGCGGTCCGGAAGGAACGGACGGAAGCCGCCCGGCCGGAACTGGGCCCCGCACACCCGCCCGCGCCCGCTGAGCTTCCGGGTGAAGAGGCCCGACCCGACCCCCGCGACCTCGCCCACGTCCCCGCCCTCCTCGTCCCGCTGGAAGACGATGTTCACGCAGGGGTGGGGAACGACCTGCGCCTCGTACGGCTCCGTCAGGTCCCAGTCGATCAGCCAGTAGTGCTCCACGTACGGGCGCAGCGCCTCGGCGGGATCCCGGCGCCGGAACCGGACGCGCGCGAACAGGTCGGACGCGGCGACGATGCCACGGCTGTCGGTGCGCGGAGGGGCCATGGGCCGATCGTATGTCGCGTTCCTTCAAGCCGTCATCGGGATCTCCCGCCTACCCTCGCCCCCATGAACGAAAAGATCAGCGACCTGCTCGAAGCGGCCTCCGCCGGGGCGTCGCGCGTGGTCCGCGGCGTCGACGACCGGCAGCTGGGAGCGCGGACTCCGTGCGACGAGTACGACGTGGGCGCCCTGCTCGACCACCTCTTCCACGTGGTGATCGGCTTCCGGGCGCTCGCGGCCCGGGAGGAGGCGGACTTCACGCACACCCCGCACTACCTGGACGAGGGCTGGCGCGACCGGTTCGACGTGGAGACGGCGCGGCTCGTCGAGGCGTGGGCGGTGCCGGGCGCCGACGAGGGAACCACGGGCACCATGAACCTGCCGGCCCGGACGATCGGCGCGATGGTGCTCCTCGACCTGACCGTGCACGTGTGGGACCTGGCCCGCGCCACGGGCCAGGACTTCACACCCGACGAGGACGGCGTCCGGGCCTTGGACGCGCTGGTGACGGACATGGGTCCCACCGCGCGGCAGATGAAGATGTTCGCGGATCCCTTCCCGGCACCGCCCCGGGCGACGGCCTTCGAGGGACTGCTCGCGGCGACGGGGCGGGATCCGCACTGGACGCCCGACCGGTAGGCCCCGCCCGGAGCCCGACGAGGAACCGGGCCGGGGGAGCGGACCCGCGACCCGGGTCCCGCCGTGCGCGCCCGGCGGTCCGTCATCGCGGCGAACCAGCCGGCCTGGCCGGCCGGGGTCGGGTCCAGCGCCAGGTCCTCGCCGTCCAGCCAGGTCAGTACGGCGCCCCGGTCGAGGGCGGCGCCTTCCACGGAGGTGCGCAAGCGGTACAGGCACAGCAGCAGTGCCTGCATGGAGTCGACGCCGTGCACCGGGACGACCCGCGCGCCACCCAGCCCCTGGACCTGGCCGGGGCAGCTCCAGTCCATGCCGTCCTCCACACCAGGGTGGGGGCGCCCCACCAGCAGCGTCACCTCGCGGGTGGTTCCGTCGGGCAGGCGTGCGCTCAGCCGGCGCTCGGCCACCACCTCGCCCAGCAGCGGATCCACGGCCATGAGGTGCTCCTTCGGGTCGCGGGCGGGTGGCTTGTCGACCGTCGGGGCGCCGTCCGGGAACGGCTGCGCGCCGGGCCGTCGGCGGGTCGGCGCAGCGTGTGCGTGCCCCCGCCGGCGCCCGGCGCCGTCCGTCGTACCGGGGTCAGCCCGGCCAGGTTCCCGTCACGCGCCGGGTGGCGACCGCCCCCGACCGGTCGACGGCGGCCTTGACCACCGCGAAGATCGCGCCCTGGATCGCGGCGGCGGTGAGGATCTCCTGCCAGCTCCGGTCCTCGTCGGTGGCGTCGGGGGCGTCGCCCTCCCCTTCGATCAGCTTCCAGGCCTGCTTGAAGGCCATGCCGGCGAGCATGCCGCTGACGGCGCCCAGGGCCAGCCCGACCGGTCGGTAGGCGATCTTGGCTGCGTTCACTTGCGGCCCCGGCCGCGGCGGATCAGCAGGAACACGACCAGGACGGCACCGGCGGCGATCAACGGTGTCCGATTGGCCCGCACCGCGGTCGCTGCCCGACCTGCCTGTTCGAGAACCGGGTCGGGCGTCTTCTCCGACGCCAACTGCCCGGCCCGCGCGGTGGTCTCGCGGACCTGGGCGGCGGCGCGGGAGGCCTTCTCCAGGATCGGGTCGGGGGTCCTGTCCCGAACGAGGTCCGCGGCGTGCTCGGCCTTCTCGCGGATCTGTTCGGTGACGAGCGCCGCCTTCTCGGAAACCTCCTGCTTCACCAGGGCCGCCTTCTCCGAGGCCTCCTGCTTCACCTCGGCCGTCTTCTGCTTCGCCTGGGCCTTCACGTCGGCCTTGGCCGCCAGCGCCTCCACGGTCTGCCCCAACTCGTCGCGCGTGTGCGCGATCTGCTCACGCAGCTCCTCGGGAGTGGGAGCGGAGCCCGTCGTGGACCTGTCGTGGGGCTGCGGCTGATCGTTCTGGTTCGTCATCGGTGGGCCTTCTCCCTGATCGCGGCCACATCGGCCTTGACGCTGTCGATGGTCTGCTCGGGCGCGGGCGGGACGGCCCGCGCGATCTGCTTCTTGCCGGCCAGGGCCAGCACGGCCGCCGTCGCGGCCAGCACCACGGCGAGGATCAGGGCGGAGAGCCACCAGGGCAGCACCAGGGCCAACGCGGCGATGCCCGCCGCCACCAGCGCCTGTGCCGCCAGGATGCCGAGGAGGCCCGCTCCGCCGAACAGGCCGCCGCCCGTCCCGAACCGCTTGCCCTTCTCGGTCATCTCCGCCCGGGCCAACTGCATCTCCTCCCGGACCAGTTCCGAGATCTGCTGCGAAGCCCGTGAGACCAACGCGCCCACCGACGGATCGGCTGCGTGTGTCGCGTGTGCGCGATGTTCGGTCGTGGTCACGATTCGTCCACCTCGTCCTTGACTCGTCCCGGCCCCGCTCGTGCCGCCGGACGGATACGGGCCGAGGGGCGCGGGGGTGATGCGTTCCGTCATGTTCCTGTCCACCACGCGGCTACCCGGTAACCCGCAGGCCATCCGCCCGCGAGCCGGCCGGTGCCCGGGTTCCGCGCGGGCCGGCCCGGGATCACTCCATGCGGCGGCGTTCCTCGTCGCTCCACGCGGTCGTGTCACGGGGTCGTACGTAGGGCTCCTCGTCCTCGGGCAGTCCTCCCGCGATGGCGCGCCGGCGTACGAGCTCCGCGTCGAATTCGAGGCCCAGGAGGATGGCCAGGTTGGTGATCCACAACCACACCAGGAAGACGATCACGCCCGCGACCGTGCCGTACGTCTTGTTGTAGGAGGCGAAGTTCGCGACGTAGAAGGCGAAGCCGGCGGAGGCGACCATCCAGATGGCCAGGGCCAGGAAGCTGCCAGGGGTGACCCACTTGAAGCCGCGGCCCTTGGCGTTCGGCGCCGCCCAGTACAGCAGCGCGATCATGACCGTGACGATGAGCACGAGGACCGGCCACTTCGCGATCGACCACACCGTCAGGGCGGTGTCGCCGATGCCCAGCGCGGAGCCCGCCCGGCGGGCCAGACCGCCGGTGAAGACCACGATCAGGGCGGCGGCGCAGGCGAGGAGCATCAGCGCCACCGTCAGTGCCAGGCGCAGCGGAAGGACCTTCCACACCGGGCGTCCCTCGGGCACGTCGTAGACGGCGTTCGAGGCGCGGATGAACGCGGCGATGTACCCGGACGCCGACCACAGCGCGACGACCAGACCCACCACGGCCATCAGCGACCCGACGCCGCTCCGGCCCTGCAACTGCAACACCGCGTCGCTGATCACGTCGCGGGCCGAGCCGGGAGCCAGCTGCCGGAGGTTGTCGAGCACCTGCTGCGTCGTCGACTCGCCGGCGAGGCCGAGCAGGGACACCAGGACCAGGAGGGCGGGGAACAGCGCCAACACCCCGTAGTAGGTCAGGGCGGCCGCGCGGTCGACCAACTCGTCCTCGGCGAACTCATTGGCCGTTCCGCGGAGCACCGCCCACCACGACCGTTTCGACAGGTCGGACGGCTTGTCGGGAGCCCGCCGCTCCACCTCTTCGCCGGGTCCCGCGCCGTCGTGGCCGGCGGTGTCCGGGGCGACGTCCTCGCCGCCGGGTCCTGTCCTGGAGATGCGTGTCATACCCTGCGGCTGTCCACCATCACGGCACTCATGCCGTCCCGTGGTGTCCGAACGGGCCGCACCGGTCGCGGACCGTCACACGCCCCCCCGTGGGATACGCCCGTACGGGGACATCCGCACCGGTGTCGGTGTTCGGACGGCCAGGGCGGGCATACGCGGGTCCGGGGACGACGGTCACCCGCGGTGGCCGCCCGGCGGCCCGCGGACGGAGCCGCTTCCCCCAGCGCACACAGGAACGCCAACGGTCGGGGTGATGACAGTGAACATGACGGACGCAGCCACGGACGAACCCCCGGGCACGCGAGCACCGGTGATGGGCCAGAGCCGCCGGCTCACCCTGGGCAGCATCCGGGGCGCCGTCGGCAAGGGCCGTGACTTCACCCGCCGGGCCCTGCGGGACTGGGGGTGGGACCACCCGGAGAGCGCCGAGGACGTCCTGCTCGTCGTCTCCGAGCTCGTGGCCAATGCCCAGCTGCACGCGGGTGGCTGCCACGAGCTCGTACTGACCGCCGGGGAGGTCCTGCGCATCGACGTGGTCGACGGCGTGACGCTGCCCCCCCGTCCCCGCCCCGCATCCCGGCCGGGCGTGCCCGGCGGTCACGGTCTGCGCGTCGTACAGGTCCTCGCCGACCGGTGGGGTTCCTACCGCCACGGCGTCGGCAAGGTCGTGTGGGCGGAGATCGACGGTTTCCGCCTGGGCGGGTACGGGGGCCCGGCGGCCCCGCACCCGGCCGTGTGACCCTCAGGTCGCCCGGGGCCGAGCATCCGGTTTCCGGGCCCGTTCGGTGTTGAACTGGGCTCCGGTGAGCAGGGCCAGGTTGGCGAACCAGAGCCAGACCAGGAAGACCACGATGCCGGCCAGCGAGCCGTAGAGCCTGCCGTACGTACCCAGCTCCGTGTAGAGCGTGAAGAGCCCCGAGGCCGCCAGCCAGAGCATGGCCGCCAGTACGCCGCCGGGCAGACCCCGCCGCGTGCCGCGGCTCTGGGCCGGGCCGGTCCGGAAGAGGATCAGCACCAGGAAGGTGACGACGACCAGCAGCGCGGGCCAGCGCAGCAGCGCGACGACGTGCGGGCTGTCCCCTCCGGTCGCACGCACCACCCACCTGCCCACCGGCCCGGACACGACCAGACCGACGGCGCCGGCGACGAGCAGCACCAGCAGCGACATGGCGTTGACGACGAGCATGTGGGCCGCCCGCAGCGGGGGGCGGGTCTCGGGGACCCCGTGCATCGTGTGCAGGGCGCGACGGAACACCGCCAGGTAACTGCACGCCGACCACAGCGAACTCACCACACCGCTGATCAGCAGGGCCACCATCGACGAACGTTCCGCCAGGAGACCACCGAGCGCGTCCCGCAGCACCTGCGCCGATTGGGGCGGTGCGTAGGCGGTCAGCTCGGTGATGAGCCGGTCCGTCGTCGCCCCGCCCAACAGCCCCACCACGGAGACCGCGATGGCGAGGGCGGGCAGCAGCGCGAGCACGGCGTAGTACGTGAGGGCGGCCGCGTGGTCGGCGAGGTTGTCGGTCCAGACACGGACGGCTGTGCGCCGCAGCTCGGCCCGGGTGCGCGCCACGAGGGCGACGTTGGGCCGGCCGACCGGGCGCGGTGCGGTGCGGGGGATCTCGGTCACGCTGCGCAGGTGCCCGACAGGGCCCCGCGCATGCGTCAGGCCCGGTGGGGCGATCCGGCGACTCG
>NZ_JBHVPG010000040.1:53468-87946 GCF_042887545.1 Streptomyces sp. NPDC057939 | reverse complement strand
GCCGAGACCCGCGAGGTCCTCGCGAGCGCCCTCGCGATGCTCCGCACCAAGCACGCCGACCTGCCGTCGCGCAAGCACGGCAACCCGCCGCAGTAAACGAAGGAGACATGCCACCGATGAGCATCGCCACCGACACCCTGCTGAAGGTCGAGAAGGGCAACGCCGCGCCCGAGGAGCTGGCCGCGATCACCGCGATCCTGCTCGCCCGCGCCGCCGCGACCCCCGAGGCCGCCAGCATCCCCCGCCCTCCGGCCGGCTGGCGCCGCCTGGAGCGCAGCCGGGGCTTCCAGGCCCCCCACAGCTGGCGCTGACCCGCAGCACGCACCCGCTCCTCCCGACGGCCGCCCGGCCGCCCTCGACCTCGATGCCCTTCGGCAGCGGGCCGAGGGCGGCGGGCGGCCGTCGGTCGTCCGGCACAGATCCGGCCGCGGCGCCCGTCGGTCGAGCTCGGCGGGAACCGCTCCGGTCCTCTGCGTCGAACTCGACGTCCCTGGGAAGCCCTTGCGGCACCGGCCCGCGAACTCGCGGACCCGACCGACGACTTGGCCCGGGGGTCGGGACGCCACGGAGGCCTCCCGCGTCCCGCAACTACACGCGCATGCCCTCCAACTGCCAATCGGGGCACGGCTGGTGGCGAAATCCCGCCCCGCGCGGAGGTGAAGTCCCGCCGCACGGAGGCGGATCAGCTCCGGCGCGGCGGCGAGCCCTGCGCGCACCCCGGCCCCGCCCGGAAACACGGGGACACCGGATCGACGCCCGCGGCGCCGACGACGCCCACGTCCGCCCGTGCGGCAGAACCACAGAACGCCGAGAACCCTCAAGGGTTCCCGGCGTCCCGGGTGAACTACCGAGCGGATCGCCTACCGCAGGCGGGCCATCAGCGCGTGCTCGACGAGCGTGATGAGCGCGCTCTTCGCGTCACCGCGGTGACGGGCGTCGGTGGTGATGATGGGGGCGTCCGGGCCGATCTGCAGGGCCTCGCGGACTTCCTCCGGCGTGTAGGGCTGGTGCCCGTCGAAGCCGTTGAGCGCGATCACGAACGGCAGGCCGCTGTTCTCGAAGTAGTCCACCGCGGGGAAGCAGTCCGCCAGGCGGCGGGTGTCCACGAGGACGACGGCGCCGATGGCGCCGCGGACCAGGTCGTCCCACATGAACCAGAAGCGGTCCTGACCGGGGGTACCGAAGAGGTACAGGATCAGGTCCTGGTCCAGGGTGATGCGGCCGAAGTCCATGGCGACCGTGGTGGTCGTCTTGTCACCGGTGTGGGTGAGGTCGTCGATGCCCGCACTGGCGGACGTCATGACGGCTTCGGTGCGCAGCGGGTTGATCTCGGAGACCGCGCCGACGAACGTGGTCTTGCCCACGCCGAAGCCGCCCGCCACCACGATCTTCGCGGAGGTGGTGGAGCGCGGTGCTCCTCCGGCAGAACCTCCGTTAGAGCTTGCGAAGTCCACTGAGCACCCTTTCGAGCAGTGTCACATCTGGCTGGCCGCCGGCAGACTCGTCGCCGCCGGGCTGGTGAATGGCGACAAGGCCCGCCTCCGCCAGGTCGGCGACGAGGATCCGGGCGACACCAAGAGGAATGGAGAGAAGTGCCGAGATCTCCGCGACGGATTTGATCTCCTGGCACAGACGGCAGATGCGCTGGTGCTCGGGCAACTGCCCTTGCAGCCGTGCGGGATCGGCCGTGGTACTGACCAGCGCCTCGATGGCGAGCTGGTAACGCGGCCGGGTACGGCCGCCGGTCATGGCGTACGGACGCACCAGCGGGTTGTGCGCCTTCGGAGCCTGGGGCTGCGAGGACCGCATGGGACCCTGCGAGGGCCGGTGGCCCTGCGGGGGCTGCTGCGGCTGCTGGGGCTGGCCGTACTGCTGGTACGGGTTGTGCTCCGGCACGGGCCGGCTGGGAGCGGAGGGAAAGTTGAAGCGGTTCTGGTCGTGCCCACCCTGCGGCTGCTGCGCGCCGCCATAAGGATGTCCTCCGGGTGTTGTCACGTTTCCTCCTCCGACTCCAAGAACGCAGTACTCCCTGTGGAACCGCGCCACCGCACCCTATGGTGCGGTGACGCGAAACGCACTGCTTGTTTGCTAGTTGAGAAGACTTCCCTGGAGCTCCGCACGCAGGTCCGGGGTGAGGACACTGCCCGCGCGGTCCACGAGGAGGGCCATCTCGTAGCCCACGAGGCCGATGTCGCACTCGGGGTGCGCGAGCACCGCGAGCGAGGAACCGTCCGACACGGACATGAGGAAGAGGAACCCGCGGTCCATCTCCACGACGGTCTGGTTGACGGCGCCACCCTCGAAGATCCGGGAGGCTCCGGCGGTCAGCGACGTCAGACCGGAGGCCACGGCCGCCAGCTGATCGGCGCGGTCGCGCGGGAATCCGTCGGACATCGCCAGAAGAAGGCCGTCGGCGGAGACCACCACCGTGTGGGACACCCCTGGGGTGTTGTCCACGAAGTTGGTGATCAACCAGTTCAGGTTCTGTGCCGCCTGGCTCATCGGGCTCACACTAACGCTCCTGGTCATAGCTGTTACTTGACTGCTCGGATCCCGCGTTGCGTCCCTGTTGGACACCGCGCCGCAGGTTGCTCAACCTGCCGCGGACGTCCTCGGGTGCGCGGGAGACCTGGGGGCCGCCCTGCGGGGTCGTCTCCGCAGCGCCCTCGACCAGGTTGGCCTTGGGCACCCGCCGAGGGAGACCGGACGGGGTGACCCCGCCCGCCTTCGGCTCACGGAGCTTGCCGGCCTGCTGCCAGCGCTCGTCGTTCGTCGAGCGCCAGGCCTCGGTGCCTTCGGTTTCCTCCGGGGCCCGCTTCGGTTCGGCGGGCTGCTGCTGACGCTGCGGCCGCTGCTCGAAGAGGGATCCGGTGGACTCCGCTTCCTGCTTCGCCGGCTGCCACTGCTGCTGGCTGCCGCGTCGCGGCAGGCCCGCTCCGGTCATTTGGTGACCGGTGTCGGCAGCGGCGCCCGGACGGTCGAAGCCTACGCGCTCCGCGGCCGGTTCGGGAGCGGACGGCGATTCCGATTCGGTCCCGTAGCTCTGCTGGTAGGAGGCCGAATAGGTGTTCTGCTGGGGCCACTCGCCCTGCTGGGACTGGTCCTCGTAGCCACCCTCGTACGACGGGGCGGGCTGCTGGGGGTCCTGGTAGCCGACCTCCGGATAGGCATATGCCTGGTCCGGGTACGCCTCGTAGCCGCCCTGCTGCTGCGGAGCTTCGTAGCCGTTCTCGTAGGTCTGCGCGGCCGGTTCCTCATAGCCCTGGTACGGCTGGTAGCCGTGTTCCGGCTGAGGTTCCGGATACTCCTGCGCGGGGTACTCGGACTGCCCCTGCGGGTAGCCGACCTGAGCCTCCAGAGCGGCTCGGCGCTCCTCGCGGCCCAGGGACCGCACGACCGGGTCCGCGGGGGCCCCGTCGGCGTTCCGGTCGCCCTGGCGGTCGTACGCCGAGTCGTCGAAGCCGAGTTCGGCCGCGGTGCGCAGCGGGGCGGCCAGCTGGGTCTTCTGCTCCGGAATGATCGAGGAGACCGTGAAGTCGTCGTCCGGGATGCCCTCGCCACCGCCACCGTGGGTGAT
The DNA here is from genome assembly GCF_042887545.1 of Streptomyces sp. NPDC057939. Lineage (NCBI taxonomy): Bacteria > Bacillati > Actinomycetota > Actinomycetes > Kitasatosporales > Streptomycetaceae > Streptomyces > Streptomyces sp. NPDC057939. The sequence continues at coordinate 84,369 of NZ_JBHVPG010000040.1, read as the reverse complement.
GGCGTCCGGGAGCATGACCAGCGAGGTGGTGCCGGCGGCCTCGCCCGAGGGGCGCAGCTGGACGCGGATGCTGTGGCGGTCCGCCAGCCGGCCGACCACGAACAGACCCATGCGCTGCGAGATCGCGGCGTCCACGGTCGGCGGGTTGGCCAGCTTGTGGTTGATGTCCGCGAAGTCCTCGGCGGTGAGGCCGATGCCCTTGTCGTGGATCTCGACCATGACGCGGCCGTCGGGCAGACGCGTGGCGTTGACGCGGACCTTGGTCTGCGGGGAGGAGAACGTGGTGGCGTTCTCCAGCAGCTCGGCGAGCAGGTGCACGAGGTCGGTCACGGCCTGGCCGTGGATCTCGGCCTCGGAGACGCCGGAGAGCTCGATGCGCTCGTACTGCTCCACCTCGGAGGAGGCGGCGCGCAGGACGTCGACGAGGGGCACCGGCTGGTCCCAGCGGCGGCCCGGGTTCTCACCCGCGAGGATGAGGAGGTTCTCGCCGTTGCGGCGCATGCGGGTGGCCAGGTGGTCCAGGCGGAAGAGGTTCTCCAGCTGGTCCGGGTCGGCCTCGTTGTTCTCCAGGTCGGTGATGAGGGTCAGCTGGCCCTCGATCAGCGACTGGTTGCGCATGGAGAGGTTCGTGAAGATCGCGTTGACGTTCCCTCGCAGGAGGGCCTGCTCGGCGGCGAGCCGGACCGCTTCCCGGTGGACTTGGTCGAAGGCGCGGGCGACCTCGCCGATCTCGTCCTGGGAGTTGATCGGGATCGGCGCGACGCGGGTGTCGACCTTGCCCGGGTCGGTCCGCGAGAGCTGGTCGACGAGCATCGGCAGGCGCTGCTCGGCGATGTCGAAGGCCGAGCTGCGCAGGTGGCGCATGGCGCGGCCCATCTGGCGGGCCATCATGCCGGCCAGGATGAAGGCGGCGAGGAGGGCCACGACCACGATCGCGCCGGTCAGGATGGCGTCACCGCGGGACTCGTCGGACACCGCCACGGCGTCGTCGACGGCCTTCTGGAGGAGTTCCTTCTCGATCTCGGCGTAGCCGTCGAACTTCGCGGTGGCGGCGGCCTGCCAGGCCGCCGGCGTCGTGCCGTTCTGGGCCAGCTTCGTGTTCTTGTCGCCGCCGGCTATCGCCTCGGTCATGCCGATCAGCGGGGAGCCGTTGACCACGGGCGGAGCCTTGAAGACGGCACCGGACTGCTCGGCGGCCTGCTTGGCCTGCGCGAGCTTGGCGGCACCCTCCTGGGACTTCTTGCCCATGACCTCCTTGAGCCGGTTCGTGTCCTCGTCGGTACCGGCGGCGACGTACTCGCCGATGGCTATCTCTTCGAGGTAGGCGTAGGAGGAGAAGGCGACGAGCTGGGCCTTGCGGATCTCCTCGCTCTCGTTCGGACGCACCAGCAGGTGCGTGCCGACCGAGCGCTGGAGGGAGTTCGCGGCCTTCGCCAGTTCGAGCGCGTAGACCATGCGGCCGTAGCTGGTGACGTTGCCGGTGCCGAGGCCGAGCTCGTTCGAGAACTGCATGAGGTAGTGCTGGACCAGCACGTACCCCTCTTCGGTCGGGATGGGACCCGCCGAGGCCGGGAGGTTCTTCTTCGCCGACTCGGGGACGGCGTAGGCGGTCTTGCGGACCTGCTCCAGCTTCGGCTCCTCCTGGCGGAAGAGCTCCAGACGACGCTCCAGGCCCTGCTTCGCGGGCAGGTCCTTCGCGGCCGTCGCGAACTTCGCCTTGGCGGCGTCGGTGGCGGCGTACGCCTTGGTCACGACGTCGCTGCTGCGCTCGCCCTTGAGGAGCGGTTCGGCGGTCAGGTCGCGCTCGTTGAGGAGCGCCTGGCCGTACTCGGCCGCCGCCTGGACGATGCGCGCGGTCTTCTCCGCGTCCTTCGCCTCGTTCCAGCTGTCGACCGAACCCTTGACCTGGAAGCCGCCCATGACCAGTCCGACGAGGACGGGTACGAGGAGGATGGCGTTCAGACGGGTCGGCACGCGCCAGTTGCGGGGGGACAGCTTGCTGGTGCTACCGCCGCTCGTGGGTGGGTCCACGGGCACGTCGACGGATGACGTGGCCGCGCGCGGCGGCGGGGTGAAGTTGCCGCGCGCGGGTTCATCCGCGGGGCTCGAGTTGCTTCGCCTCACTCGACCAACAACCTCTCGGCGGTGCTACTAGCTAGTTCGTTGAATTCCAGCACGGTTGACGTCCGTGTTCCAAACAGTTGAAATCGGCGATTCACAGAGCCTTAAGCCCCACATAAACCGGACATAAAGAGCGAGCTGCGGCAAAAACGGGGCCAGTCGTGCGCGCAGCGGCACCGGGTGAACGCACCCTGTGCCCACGGGCCGATAATTCTCTGTCGAAACGTTATGAACGACAGGGGCGGGCCGTGTCGTAAGACACAACCCGCCCCGGCGCACGGCATGACGAAACGTGTTACTTCAGGCGGGCCATCAGTGCGTGCTCGACGAGCGTGATGAGCGCGCTCTTCGCGTCCGCGCGGTGACGGGCGTCGGTGGTGATGATGGGGGCGTCCGGGCCGATCTGCAGGGCCTCGCGGACTTCCTCCGGCGTGTACGGCTGGTGTCCCTCGAAGCCGTTGAGGGCCACGACGAACGGCAGGCCGCTGTTCTCGAAGTAGTCCACCGCCGGGAAACAGTCCGCCAGGCGCCGCGTGTCGACCAGCACGATCGCGCCGATGGCGCCGCGGACCAGGTCGTCCCACATGAACCAGAAGCGGTCCTGACCGGGGGTACCGAAGAGGTACAGGATCAGGTCCTGGTCCAGGGTGATGCGGCCGAAGTCCATGGCGACCGTGGTGGTCGTCTTGTCACCGGTGTGGGTGAGGTCGTCGATGCCCGCACTGGCGGACGTCATGACGGCTTCGGTGCGCAGCGGGTTGATCTCGGAGACCGCGCCGACGAACGTGGTCTTGCCCACGCCGAAGCCGCCCGCCACCACGATCTTCGCGGAGGTGGTGGAGCGGGGAGCCGCTCCGGCGTCAGAGCTTGCGAAGTCCACTGAGAACCCTCTCGAGCAGCGTTACATCCGGCGTTCCGCCGGCCTCTCCATTGCCCGGCTGGTGGATGGCCACCATTCCGGCCTCCGCCAGGTCGGCGACGAGGATCCGGGCGACACCGAGCGGCATCGACAGCAGTGCGGAGACCTCCGCGACCGACTTCACCTCACGGCAGAGCGTGCAGATGCGCTGGTGCTCCGGCAGCAGGCCGGAGAGGTGCATCGGATCGGCCGTGGTGCTGACCAGTGCCTCGATGGCGAGCTGGTAGCGCGGACGGGTCCGGCCTCCGGTCATCGCGTACGGACGTACCAGCGGCTGGTCGCCTTCCGAGTACGAATCTCCGTACGCATCGGGATAGGCGGGGGGCGGGGTCATTGATCCTCCGGGCTGGACAGCAGTGGTCAGCGTGCCGTCTGACGGGGCGGCCGGTGGGGGGACGTGATGACGGCCTGGCGGGGGTACTGGGTACCGGGGGTGGGGTCCCGGCTCCCCCGGCCGGAAGTACCGTCCGGCCGGGGGATGTGCAGTCAGATGAGCAGGCTTCCCTGAAGCTCGGCGCGCAGGTCCGGGGTGAGGACACTGCCCGCGCGGTCCACGAGGAGGGCCATTTCGTAGCCCACGAGGCCGATGTCGCACTCGGGGTGGGCGAGTACGGCCAGCGAGGAGCCGTCCGAGACGGACATGAGGAAGAGGAATCCCCGGTCCATCTCCACGACGGTCTGGTTGACGGCGCCACCCTCGAAGATCCGGGAGGCACCGGCGGTCAGCGACGTCAGACCGGAGGCCACGGCCGCCAGCTGATCGGCGCGGTCACGGGGGAATCCTTCGGACATCGCCAGAAGGAGTCCGTCGGCGGAAACCACCACCGTGTGGGACACCCCGGGGGTGTTGTCCACGAAGTTGGTGATCAACCAGTTCAGGTTCTGTGCCGCCTGGCTCATCGAACTCAACTAACGCTCCTGCTGGTAAGTGGGGTCGATGTGGTAACTGCCGGTCGCGGGGCCGGTGGTGCCGGCCTGGCGCCCCTGCTGGATACCGCGTCGGAGGTTGGTGAGACGGCCACGGACATCGTCCGGAGCACGTGAGACCTGCGGGCCCGCCTGGGCTTCGGCCTGCTGCTGCGCGGTGCCGGCCACGAGGTTCGCCCGCGGTACCCGACGGGGCAGCCCCGACGTCGTGATGCCTCCGGCGGCGGGCTGACGGACGCGCTCGGCCTGCCGCATCAGCTCGTCGTTGGGGGAGGAGCGCCAGCTGACCGTCGGCGTGCTGCCGGTCACCGCGGCGGCGGGCTCGGCGGCGAGCTCCGGGCCGCGCTGGGCCTGCTGCTGGTGCTGCTGAGGCTGCTGGGGTACGGCCGGCGCCTGCGCGGCGGGCTGCTCGCCCTCCTCGCGGAACCAGTTCGACTCCAGGGTGTCGAAGATCGGGCTGCGGCCCGCTCCGCCCATCGGCTGGGCCGGAGCCGGCGGCAGGGCCTCGGGCTGGTGGGCCTGGGGCAGCCGGGGCGCGTCGGGACGCGGAGCCGGGACGGGCGCCGGAGCGTAGCCGCCGGGCTGCTGGTCCTGGCCGTAGCCACCGACACCCGGACCACCGGTCCGCGGCGCCGGCTGCTGGGGCGGGACCGGACGGGCGAACTGGCCGGTCGAGGCCGGGTCCAGCGGGCCGCCCAGCTGCGGGCGCTCGAACTGGCCCGTGGTCGACGGGTCCAGGGGACCCCGTACGTCGGGACGCTCGAACTGCCCGGTCGTGCTGTTGGCCGGGTTGCCGCCGGTCGCCTGGGGCGGGTACGGGGCGTTGTAGTCCGGGCGGGCGAACTCGGAGGTCGAGCCGGGGCCCGAGAGCTCGTCGTGGCCGCGCGGGACCTCGGGGCCACCCTGGGCGGAACCCCAGCTGGTGGCCGGCGGGATCCCGGCGGGCGAACCGGTCGAACCGGGAAGCTCCGCACGGGGGGCGCCACCGCGGGGCGGCAACTGGGGCCGCTTGCGCTGGACCGGTGCGGCGGGCTGCTGCTGCGACTGCCCGGGCTGCTGCTGCCCGGCCTGCTGACCCTGCTGGAACTGGCCCTGCTGGGGCTGCTGCCGGCTCTGCTGCTGCTGGCCCTGCTGCGGTCGCTCGAAGCCGTTGCCCTGGGCGAACGCGCCGGGGCCGGACGACTGGGGCGCCGCCGGACGGACCTGCGGGCCGCCGGACTGGCCGCGCGACGGCAGCGGGGCGCCGCTGCCGAAGGCCGCCTGGCCCTGGCCGGTCGGAGCCGAGGGGCCGCCCTGCTGCGGGCGACCGCCCTGCGGGCCCTGCCCCTGACCGGGACCCTGACCCGGGCCCTGTCCCTGGGGACGCTGCTGCTGACCGGGGCCACCGCCCTGACCGGGCAGGGCGGGGCGCTGTCCACCACCGGCGACCTGACCGCGCTGCGGACCGGCGCCGACGGGGGGACGCGCGCCCGCACCGGGAACGGAGGCCTGACCGCCGGGGCCACCGGGGCCGCCCGCGTTGCCCTGCGATCCGGGGCCGCCCTGGCCCGGCATCGGAGCCGGCTTCTTGCCGCCCTGGGCGACGTCCACCGGCAGCATGACGAGGGCCGTCGTACCGCCCGAGTCGGAGGGGCGCAGCTGGATGCGGATGCCGTGTCGCAGGGACAGGCGGCCGACCACGAACAGGCCCATGCGGCGGGAGACGGAGACGTCCACGGTCGGCGGCGCCGCGAGGCGCTCGTTGATCGCGGCCAGGTCCTCGGGGGAGAGGCCGATGCCGGTGTCGTGGATCTCGACGAGCACGCGGCCGTCCGGCAGCGCGTGACCGGTGACCTTCACCTTGGTCTGCGGGGAGGAGAACGAGGTGGCGTTCTCCAGCAGCTCTGCGAGCAGGTGGACGAGGTCGTTGACGACGCGGCCGGCGACGTCGGTGCCGGGCACCGACGAGAGTTCGATGCGCTCGTACTGCTCCACCTCGGACGCCGCGGCGCGGAGCACGTCGACGAGCGGGACGGGGCGGGTCCACCGGCGGCCCGGCTCCTCACCCGCGAGGACGAGGAGGTTTTCGCCGTTACGGCGCATGCGGGTCGCGAGGTGGTCGAGCTTGAAGAGCGAGGACAGCTGGTCCGGGTCGGCCTCGCGCGACTCCAGTTCGGAGATGAGCGAGAGCTGACGCTGGATGAGGCCCTGCGAGCGGCGCGAGAGGTTGGTGAACATCGCGTTGACGTTGCCCCGGAGGAGGGCCTGCTCGGCGGCGAGGCGGACGGCCTCGCGGTGCACGTCGTCGAAGGCCGCGGCCACCTGGCCGATCTCGTCGCGGGTGTGCAGACCGACGGACTCCACGGAGGTGTCCACGTCCTGCGGGTCCGACTCGGAGAGCTGCTTGACGAGCTCGGGCAGACGGTCCTGGGCGACGCGCGTCGCGGTGTCCTGCAGGCGGCGCAGCGAGCGGATCATCGACCGGGCCATGACGAAGGCGCCGACGAGGGAGACACCGAGGACGAGGAGGATCAGGGCACCGTTGATGATGGCGTCCTGCTGCGACTCGTTCTTGAGCTCGCGGGCCTTCTGCTCCATGTCCTCGAGCAGCGTCAGCTCGATGACCTTCATGGCCTGGAGCTTGGTGTCGTCGGCGTCGTACCAGTCCATCCAGGACCGGTTCTTCTCCTTGACGAACTGCCCCTGGGTGCTCAGCACGCGGCGGGCGTAGTGGTCGGCGCTGCCGATCTCCGTGTTGCCGTCGCCGAGGGCCGCGAGGAGTTCCTCGGGCTTGCCCTGGTAGACGAGTTCGAAGGTCTTCTTCGACTGGCTCTCGCCGCGGAGCGCGGAGAGGGCGTAGAGGCGGTCGTTCTCCTCCAGCTTGCCCGGCTGGGCGCCGCTCTCGGGGAGCGAGGCGGCGATGATCGCGCGCTGGATGGAGGCGTACTCCTTGGCGGAGGAGAAGGCCGCCAGGGCGCGGGTGCGCTTGATCATCTCGGGGCTGGAGGTGGCCTGGGCCATGTCCTGCGAGAGGGAGAGCAGCGAGACGATCAGCGCGTTGTACTCGGTGACGGTCTGCTGGGCGCCGTTCATGTACGCCTTTTTGCGGATGTCCTCGATGCCGGTGAGCTGGCGGCCGATCTGCAGGATGTTGTTGCGGATCGACTTGAGGGTCTCGTCCTTGTCCTCCGCGTTGTCGACCTTGTCGGTCGCGGCGGCGAAGGCCTTGGCGGCGGAGTCGGTCTGATCGCGGACACCGGCGACGAGGCTGTTGGTCTTGCCGTCCTTGAGGACGGACATCGGACCGGCCGACTTGTCCCGCTCCTCCTGGAGCATGGCGGCCAGGTTGGTGGCCTGCCGGGTCATCGTCGTCAGCAGCTGCATGTGCTCCAGCTGCGAGATGTCGTTCATCGAGTCGTTGATGCGGAAGCCACCGAGCGTGGTGGCGGCGACGACCGGCAGGGTCAGCAGCGACACCAGTCGCGTGCTGATGCGCCAGTTCTGCATGGCGAGACGGGAACCGGGCCCACTGGGGGCCTTCGGTATCGCCTCGATCGCCGGCTGGGGCGCGTCGAGCTTGCCCTTCGGCTTGGCCTTGAGGGCCTTACCGGGCTTGCCCGACTTGCCGCGGCCCTTCGCCTTCACCGAAGCGGAGGCGTCAGGTCCCGCTCCTTCGACAGCCGGCCCGCGGTTCTGGGCGTGCTGGGGCGAGGAGCCACGGTCGGTCCCGCCACGCGGCTCCTGCTCCGCCGCAGCGCTGCCATCCCTCTTGAATCGTCCCTGCACTAGCGTCGCAACCTCTGGACCAGGCGTCCCGCCGGGCGACCGGTGGGACGGTGTCGAGTCTTGGGGCACTGACGGCCCCATGGTGGTCGTCGGTGACCGGCGCGTCTCCCTCTCCGTGCCACCGCGCTCGGCGCTGTCTCGCGCCACCTGCGCGCCGGCTGATTCCCGCGGCGGTCCCGCGAATTCCAGCACAGTGGGGGATCTCCAACAAGGTGCGCGTGTCGCCCCGGCGAGCCCGTCACGGCACGTGACAGGAGCACTACGCCATGTGGAACCACTACCGGGACGAACCGGACTTACGCCAATCAAAGCTTCCGTCTGGCAAGGTGTCCCAGTCCTGATGATCAGGAGCGGAATGACGCATTCAGTGGCGCAATGTCCGTTTGGCCGGGTGGAGTTGGCCGTCCGGTTTGCCGGGAATGCCCGGTCATTGGTGAGCAAACTCACACGGCCGTGGCCATTACTTCCCGGTTCAGCCGGGGATTCAGATGTTTAGCCTTGCCCATTGAAGGGTTGGCGCCAGGGTTGGCGCATCCGACAACCATCACCCACCACGACCGAACCGAGGGCCCCGGACTCCGATGAAGACGACGATGATGTTCCGCAACATAGCCAACCCCCGCCGCACCACCCTCGCGCACCTGAAGGACGCCGAGGAGCTGCAGGCGGCCCCGGCCACCCCGGAGCACTCCGTCGAGCTGCCGGCCCAGACGGCGAACCCGCGCCGCACGATCCTGATGGACGCCCCGGTCGCCGTCGCCGCGCCGTAGTCCCCCGGGTACGGAGCGCCGAACGCCCCCGTCCGCCGCGTTAGCCTGGAGTCCGCAGACTCCAGCCAGCGGATACAGAGGGGCAGACGCAACACGTGCGCATCGCCAGGTTCTCGATCGACGGCAACGTCGCCTTCGGCGCGGTCGAGGGCGATGCCGCCCCCGGCGCCGGGGGCGAGCTCGTCCTCGACATCATCAAGGGCATCCCGTTCGCGGACTTCGAGCTCTCGGGCACGAAGGTCCCGCTCGCCAAGGTCCGGCTGCTGCCGCCCGTGCTCCCGAACAAGATCGTGGCCGTCGGCCGCAACTACGCGGAGCACGCGGCGGAGCTCGGGAACTCCGTCGCGGACGCGCAGGGCCGTCTCGAACCGCCCCTCACCTTCTTCAAGCCCTCCACCTCGGTGGTCGGCTCCGGCGACCCGATCACGTACCCCTCCTTCTCGCAGGACCTCCACCACGAGGCGGAACTCGCCGTGGTCATCGGCCGCATGTGCCGCGAGGTCCCGAAGGAGCGCGTCAAGGACGTGATCCTCGGCTACACCTGCGCCAACGACGTCACCGCCCGCGACGTGCAGCAGCGGGAGAAGCAGTGGGCCCGGGCCAAGGGCTTCGACAGCTCCTGCCCCCTCGGACCCTGGATCGAGACCGACCTCGACCCGAGCGACCTGACCATCCAGTGCACCGTCAACGGCGAACAGCGCCAGCTCGGCCGCACCAGCGACATGGTCCGCTCCATCGAGGACCTCATCGTGCACATCAGCGAGGCCATGACGCTGCTCCCGGGCGACGTCATCCTCACGGGGACCCCGGCCGGAGTCGGCCCCCTCAACGTCGGCGACGAGGTCGCCGTCACCATCGAAGGCATCGGCACTCTCACCAACAAGGTGATCAAGCGTGGTTAACGGACCCGTCCGCGTACGTTTCTGTCCCTCCCCGACCGGCAACCCCCACGTGGGCCTGGTCCGCACCGCCCTGTTCAACTGGGCGTTCGCGCGCCACCACGGCGGCACGTTCGTCTTCCGCATCGAGGACACCGACGCGGCCCGTGACTCCGAGGAGTCCTACGAGCAGCTGCTCGACTCGCTGCGCTGGCTCGGCTTCACCTGGGACGAGGGCCCCGAGATCGGCGGCCCGCACGCCCCGTACCGCCAGTCCCAGCGCATGGACATCTACGCGGACGTCGCGAAGAAGCTCCAGGACGGCGGCCACGCCTACAGCTGCTACTGCACCACCGAGGAGCTCGACCGGCGCCGCGACGCGGCCCGCGCGGCCGGCAAGCCCTCCGGCTACGACGGCCACTGCCGCGACCTCACCGCCGAGCAGAAGGCCGCGTACGAGACCGAGGGCCGCGCCTCGATCGTCCGCTTCCGGATGCCCGACGAGACCATCACCTTCACGGACCTGGTGCGCGGCGAGATCTCCGTCACCCCGGAGAACGTGCCGGACTTCGGCATCGTCCGGGCCAACGGCGCCCCGCTGTACACCCTGGTCAACCCGGTCGACGACGCGCTGATGGAGATCACCCACGTCCTGCGCGGCGAGGACCTGCTGTCCTCCACCCCCCGCCAGATCGCGCTCTACCGGGCACTGATCGAGCTGGGCGTCGCCAAGGGCGTCCCCGAGTTCGGCCACCTGCCGTACGTCATGGGCGAGGGCAACAAGAAGCTCTCCAAGCGCGACCCGGAGTCCTCGCTCAACCTCTACCGCGAGCGCGGCTTCCTGCCCGAGGGCCTGCTGAACTACCTCTCGCTCCTCGGCTGGTCCTTCTCCAAGGACCAGGACATCTTCTCGATCGAGGAGATGGTGGCGAAGTTCGACATCCCGGACGTCAACGCCAACCCGGCCCGCTTCGACCTCAAGAAGGCCGAGGCGATCAACGCCGACCACATCCGGCAGCTGGACCCCAAGGACTTCGCGGACGCCTGCGCCCCCTGGCTCACGGCCCCGCACGCCAACTGGGCGCCCGAGGACTTCGACGCCGAGGCCTGGGCCCGCATCGCCCCGCACGCCCAGACCCGCGTCACCGTCCTGTCGGACATCACCGCGAACGTGGACTTCCTCTTCCGCAAGGAGCCCGTCGAGGACCAGGCGTCCTGGGACAAGGCGATGAAGGGCGAGCCCGCGGCCCTGCTGACCACGGCCCGCGCCAACCTGGAGACGGCCGACTGGTCCGACCCGGAGGCCCTCAAGCAGGCCGTCCTGACCGCCGGCGAGGCCCACGGCCTCAAGCTCGGCAAGGCCCAGGCCCCCGTCCGCGTCGCCGTGACCGGCCGCACCGTCGGCCTGCCGCTCTTCGAGTCCCTGGAGATCCTGGGCAAGGAGCGCTCGCTGGCCCGCATCGACGCGACGCTGGCCAAGCTCAACGCCTGACCCGCACCACCCCCGTGGGGGCGGCGGCCGACCCCGGCCGCCGCCCCCATGGCGTTCCGCCGCCCCCACTGCGACCGGGTTCCGCGGCACCGCCCCGCGGGCGCCCGCCCCGGCGTAGGCTCGGCCGCATGCCGATCCGCGCCGTGCTGTGGGACATCGACGACACCCTCTTCGACTACACGGGTGCCGACACCGCCGGATTCGGACAACACCTCGTCGAAGAGGGCCTGGGGGAGCGCTACGGGTCCCCGACGGAGGCCATCGCCCTGTGGCGGCGCCTCACCGAACGCCACTGGGCCCGCTTCGCCGCCGGCGAGGTCACCTTCCCGGGCCAGCGCCAGGACCGCGTCCGGGACTTCCTCGGGGAGCCCGCGCTGACCACCGCGCAGGCCGACGCCTGGTTCGACCGCTACGTGCGCCACTACCAGGCCGCCTGGACCCTCTTCCCCGACGTCGTGCCCGCACTGGACGCCCTGGCGGGCGCCTACCGGCACGGCGTCCTCACCAACTCCTCCGTCGCCAACCAGGACCCCAAGCTGCGCCGACTCGGACTGCGGGACCGCTTCGAGGTGCTGGTCTGCGCCGCCGAGCTCGGCGTCAGCAAGCCCGAGGCGGCCGCCTTCCTCAGCGCCTGCGAGGCCCTCGGCCTGCCGCCCGGGGAGGTGGCGTACGTCGGCGACCAGCCCGAGATCGACGCCCGGGGCGCCCGCGACGCGGGCCTCACCGCGGTCTGGCTGGATCGCGACGGCGAACGGGGGCCGGCGCCCGACGGCGTTCACCACATCACGGGCCTCGACCTCCTGCCGGGGGTGCTGGCCGGGGATACCCGTTTTGGAGCACGGTCAGGCATCCGGTAATGTTCTTTCTGCGCCGCCCGAGCGGGCCGAAAGGCCGGAGGGAAGCGCTAACCGAACGAAAGCCCTCCAGGGGCTTGAGTTTTGGTGGGCTATAGTGTAATTGGCAACACGAGGGTTTCTGGTTCCCTTATTCTAGGTTCGAGTCCTGGTAGCCCAGCGCAGTACAGAAGTAACGCAGTGCTTGCCCCCGTTGTGTAGCGGCCTAGCACGCCGCCCTCTCAAGGCGGTAGCGCCGGTTCGAATCCGGTCGGGGGTACAGATCCTTCCCGCAAGATCTTCATTTGGGTAGCTCCCGGACGTCTTGATGCAGGATCGCTAGGGCCCCCGTTGTGTAGCGGCCTAGCACGCCGCCCTCTCAAGGCGGTAGCGCCGGTTCGAATCCGGTCGGGGGTACTACGTCTAGCAAGGTCTAGACCACTATGGGCTATAGTGTAATTGGCAACACGAGGGTTTCTGGTTCCCTTATTCTAGGTTCGAGTCCTGGTAGCCCAGCGCAACACCAAACAGGCCCCCGTTGTGTAGCGGCCTAGCACGCCGCCCTCTCAAGGCGGTAGCGCCGGTTCGAATCCGGTCGGGGGTACGCATGGAAGAGGCCCTCCGCGATCATCGCGGAGGGCCTCTTCGCTGTTCCCGGGGTCGCGCGGACCCGTGAGCCGTGACCGCGTGGGGCGGCGGACAAGAGCGGGCCCGGAGGCGCGAGTTCGGACGTGTGCGGCGTCGTACGCGCCCCCGGGCCCGGGGGGATGGGTGAGGGAGGTCCCTCGGACCGGGGTGATCAGCCGGAGCGGCGCAGGGCCTCCGTCAGTCGGGCGGCCGCGTCGATGACGGCCTGGGCGTGCATGCGCCCCGGGTGGCGGGTCAGGCGCTCGATCGGTCCGGAGACCGACACGGAGGCCACCACGCGGTTCGACGGCCCGCGCACGGGCGCGGAGACGGAGGCCACGCCGGGCTCCCGCTCGCCGATCGACTGGGCCCAGCCGCGGCGCCGTACGCCCGACAGGGCCGTGGCCGTGAAGCGCGCGCCCTGGAGGCCGCGGTGGAGCCGCTCGGGCTCCTCCCACGCCATCAGGATCTGCGCGGCCGAGCCCGCCTTCATGGGCAGGGTGGAGCCCACCGGGACGGTGTCCCGCAGGCCCGAGAGCCGTTCCGCCGCTGCCACGCAGATGCGCATGTCGCCCTGACGACGGTAGAGCTGTGCGCTCTCGCCCGTCACGTCACGGAGGTGCGTGAGCACCGGTCCGGCCGTGGCCAGCAGACGGTCCTCGCCGGCCGCGGCGGCAAGTTCTGCCAGCCGCGGACCGAGGATGAACCGGCCCTGCATGTCCCTCGCCACCATTCGGTGGTGTTCCAGTGCCACGGCAAGGCGATGTGCCGTGGGTCGTGCGAGCCCTGTCGCCGCGACCAGCCCGGCGAGGGTGGCCGGACCGGACTCCAGTGCGCTCAGTACCAGAGCTGCCTTGTCGAGAACGCCGACGCCGCTAGAGTTGTCCATGAAACGATATTCACGTCTCACACTGTGAAACGCAAGTTCAATTTTTCCAAGAACAAGCGAGTCTGTATGTGCGGGTCCACGAACCACTGGGTCCGAGCCGTCGATCCGCGCGGGGGGTGCGGGCGATCAGGCGCACCAGGTCTCTATGAAGCGCCGGCACAACCGGCCGGCCGGAGGGAAAGCGATGGGTAGGACACTCGCGGAGAAGGTCTGGGACGATCACGTCGTCCGGCGCGCCGAGGGCGAGCCCGACCTTCTCTTCATCGATCTGCACCTGCTGCACGAGGTGACCAGCCCGCAGGCCTTCGAGGGTCTGCGCCAGGCCGGCCGCAAGGTACGACGCCTCGACCTCACCATCGCGACCGAGGACCACAACACCCCCACCATCGACATCGACAAGCCGATCGCGGACCCGGTCTCCCGCGCCCAGCTGGAGACGCTGCGCAAGAACTGCGCCGAGTTCGGCGTGCGCCTGCACTCCCTGGGCGACGTCGAGCAGGGCGTCGTCCACGTCGTGGGCCCCCAGCTCGGACTGACCCAGCCGGGCACCACCGTCGTCTGCGGCGACTCGCACACCTCCACGCACGGCGCGTTCGGCGCGCTGGCCTTCGGCATCGGCACCAGCCAGGTCGAGCACGTGCTGGCCACCCAGACGCTGCCGCTGGCCCGTCCGAAGACGATGGCGATCACCGTCACCGGCGCGCTGGCCGACGGCGTCACCGCCAAGGACCTGATCCTGGCGATCATCGCCAGGATCGGCACGGGCGGCGGCCAGGGCTACATCCTGGAGTACCGCGGCGAGGCCATCGAGAACCTGTCGATGGAAGCCCGCATGACCATCTGCAACATGTCGATCGAGGCCGGCGCCCGCGCGGGCATGATCGCCCCCGACCGGACCACGTTCGACTACCTCCAGGGCCGCGACCACGCCCCCGAGGGCGCGGACTGGGACGCGGCCGTCGAGTACTGGCGGACGCTGCGCACCGACGACGACGCGGTCTTCGACGCCGAGGTCGTCATCGACGGCACGACGCTGGCCCCGTTCGTCACCTGGGGCACCAACCCGGGTCAGGGCGCGCCCCTGTCGGCGAACGTCCCCGACCCGGCTTCGTACGAGGACGCTTCGGAGCGGCACGCCGCCGAAAAGGCCCTGGAATACATGGGATTGACCGCCGGCCAGCCGCTGCGGGACATCAAGGTCGACACCGTCTTCGTAGGTTCCTGCACCAACGGCCGCATCGAGGACCTGCGTGCCGTCGCCGGGATCGTCGAGGGCCGCAAAGTCGCCGACGGCGTACGGATGCTGGTCGTCCCGGGCTCGGTGCGCGTCGCGCTCCAGGCCGTGGAGGAGGGGCTGGACAAGGTCTTCAAGGAGGCCGGCGCCGAATGGCGGCACGCGGGCTGCTCGATGTGTCTGGGCATGAACCCCGACCAGTTGGCCCCCGGTGAGCGCTCCGCGTCCACCTCCAACCGCAACTTCGAGGGCCGGCAGGGCAAGGGCGGACGCACCCACCTGGTCTCCCCGCAGGTGGCCGCCGCCACCGCGGTACTGGGCCACCTGGCTTCACCCGCCGACCTGTCCGCCAACTCGGCCAACCCCGCCCCCTCGGGAGTCTGAACCATGGAAGCCTTCACCACCCACACCGGCCGGGCCGTCCCGCTGCGGCGCAGCAACGTCGACACCGACCAGATCATCCCGGCCCACTGGCTGAAGAAGATCACCCGCGACGGCTTCGAGGACGGGCTCTTCGAGGCCTGGCGCAAGGACCCGGAGTTCGTCACCAACCGTCCGGAGCGCGCCGGCGCGACCGTGCTGATCGCGGGCCCCGACTTCGGTACGGGCTCCTCGCGCGAGCACGCCGTCTGGGCACTGCAGAACTTCGGCTTCAAGACGGTCATCTCCTCCCGCTTCGCCGACATCTTCCGCGGCAACTCGCTGAAGAACGGTCTGCTGACCGTCGTTCTGCCGCAGGAGACCGTCGATCGGCTGTGGGAGCTGACCGAGGCCGACCCCACGGCCGAGGTGACCGTCGACCTGGTGGACCGCAAGGTCCGAGCGACCGGCGTCGAGGCGGAGTTCGAACTCGACGACAACGCCCGCTGGCGTCTCCTGGAGGGGCTGGACGACATCTCGCTCACCCTTCAGAACGAAGGGGACATCGCCACCTACGAAAGCACCCGTCCGGCGTTCAAGCCGCGCACGATTCGGGCGTGATTCCAGCCTGATCAGCGCTTATTCACCCTCGGGTGATCACATCGACAACACTGTGCCCCTCGCCTTCCGGCGGGGGGCACAGCTGTATGTTGAGGCCCCGTGAGGCGACAACTCGCCCCAGATGGCACAATCTGTGCATGGAACGCGACAGTCAACTGGAGCTCTGGGAACTCGTCGCCGACCGACTGAAAGAAGCACACACAAGGGTGCGCACACTGCAAGTCCCGGAGGGCGTAAGGATGGCGCTGTCCCGGAAGCTGTTGGTCGCCACTGCCGCGGCGAAGCACGATCTCGCCGACGCGGCAAGGCGCCTGGACAGGTTGATGAAGGACCTCGACGAGGGTCGATTCCCTGAAGGCGACTGATGCGAAGGAACTCCGTAACGGTCTGCATCGTTGCGGCACTAGGGTGATTAGCCCGTTTCGTGTTTGATTTGCGGTATATATCCGCCTAACGTGCGAAATAAGCTTGAACACATTCGTTCTGGCGAAGTCTCCGAAGGGGAAGACGTGAACAAGGCGCAGCTCGTAGAAGCGATTGCCGACAAGGTTGGAGGCCGCCAGCAGGCCGCCGACGCTGTCGACGCGGTACTCGACGCGATCGTCCGCGCAGTCGTCGCGGGCGACCGGGTCTCGGTCACGGGCTTCGGCTCGTTCGAGAAGGTCGACCGGCCCGCCCGCTACGCCCGTAACCCGCAGACGGGTGAGCGCGTCCGGGTCAAGAAGACCTCTGTTCCCCGCTTCCGCGCGGGCCAGGGCTTCAAGGACCTGGTCAGCGGCACCAAGAAGCTGCCCAAGGGCGGCGAGGTGTCCGTGAAGAAGGCGCCCAAGGGCAGCCTGAGCGGCGGAGCCTCGGCGACCGTCAAGAAGGCCGTGGCCAAGAAGGCCACCACCGCGAAGAAGGCCGCGGCGAAGACCGCGGTCGCGAAGAAGACCACGGCCACGGCGGCCAAGAAGACGACCGCCACCGCCAAGAAGGCAACCGCCACGGCGAAGAAGGCCACGCCCACGGCGAAGAAGGCCACGGCGACCGCGAAGAAGGCGGCCGTGAAGTCCACGACGGCGGCGGCGAAGAAGACCACCGCCAAGAAGACCGCCCCCGCGGCCAAGAAGGCCACCGCGAAGACCACGGCGCCCGCCACCAAGAAGGCGACCGCCCGCAAGACCACCGCGAAGAAGACCACCGCTCGCAAGAAGTAGGGCACGAGTCACACACGCCGGGCCGGTTTCCCTCATCTGGGGAAGCCGGCCCGCGGTGCTTTCCCCGCAGGTCGGACGGGGTGGGGCGGCAGCGGTGGCGGTGGCGTCAGAAGGTCTGCAGGGTGATCAGCGTGATGTGCAGGGCGGCGCCCTCGCCGTCCGTCTCGATCCGCACCCGCTGCCCGGGGCGCAGCAGCCGCAGACCGCCCGCGTCGAAGGCCGGGGCCCCGAAGGGCACCGGGGTGCCGTCGTCCAGCAGCACGCTGCCGCTGCGGGTCTGGGAGTCGTACGTGTACGCGGTCGCCTGCATACGCGCACTGTATCGGGCCGTGTGACGGCCCACACCGAGGGTGAGGGCCGTGCGCAGATCGGCGGCGGTGTCCACGTCCCGGCGCACGCTCTCGACGCCCAGCAGGGCTATTTCCACCGCTCCCGACGCCGAATGCCGGGCCCGGGACGGCCCCCCGAACGAGGGTGCCAATTCCACGTCCGGAGCAGCGGAAAGCAGAGTCGTCCCGATTCCCGCCGCATCGGCCAGGAATGCCCGGGGAAATGTCGATGCGTTATCGAGCACGCGTAGCAATTCCGGTGGCCGCAAAGCGGGCAGATCGGCGTTCAACACGGCCACCCGGGCCCCGGGCCGTCCCCTGCGGACCGCCCCCGCACCGTGCGCGAGGGCCGCGTTGAGCCCGGCGCGCGGAGAGTCGGGGAGGATCCTCGCCCCCAACCTGGCCAGTTCCGCACCTGCCAGGGAGTCGTCCGTGACGACCACCACATCCGCCACCGCAGCGCAGGCCAGGGCCCCCGCGACGGTGTCCTGCGCGAACGCCAGCGCCAGCCCCGGACGGGACGCGCCGACGGCCGCCGCGAGCCGGCTCTTGGCCAGCGCCAAGGGTTTGAGCGGAACCACCAGACTCCACACGGCGTTCGTGGCGGACCCCTTCCCTCCGGTGCACTTCCGCACCCGCCAGGGCCATCAATAGGTCATGGCCTGGTCATCAGTCGGCCCATTGTCGCCCCGGACCGGCCACTGGGGGGCCCGGTGGTGCGGGCGGGGCGTACGGTGTCCTCGACAGAGACCGGACCTGGGGCGAGACTTGTCCGGCCGATGAGGTGCCCAAGCCGCGCACCGGTCCTAGAGGAAGGTGTCCGAGTGTCCCGCCGCAGAATCGGCTTCTGGTACCGCCTGGCAGCGGTCATCGCGAAACCGCCGCTGGTAGTGCTCTTCAAGCGGGACTGGCGGGGAATGGAGCACATTCCGGCCGACGGAGGATTTATCACCGCCGTCAATCACAACTCGTATCTGGACCCGCTGTCCTACGCGCACTTCCAGTACAACACCGGCCGGGTGCCCCGATTGCTCGCGAAGGCCGGACTCTTCAAGGTGCCTTTCGTCGGCATGATCCTCCGCGGATCGGGCCAGATCCCCGTCTACCGGGAGACCACGAACGCCCTGGACGCATTCCGGGCCGCCGTGGACGCCATCGAACGCGGTGAATGCGTCGCCTTTTACCCGGAAGGCACCCTGACCCGGGATCCCGAGATGTGGCCGATGGCCGGCAAGACCGGCGCCGCCAGGGTGGCGCTGATCACCAAGGCGCCCGTCATTCCGGTGGCCCAATGGGGCGCGAACCTCGCGATGCCGCCCTATGCCAAGGAGAACAAGCTCAGCCTGTTCCCCCGCAAGACCCTCCAGGTCCTCGCCGGACCGCCCGTGGACCTCTCGGCCTTCCTGGACCGGGAACCCACGCCGGACGTCCTCAAGGGCGCCACCGAGGCCATCATGGCCGACATCACCAAGCTCCTGGAGGAGCTGCGCGGCGAGAACGCCCCCGCGCAGCCCTACGACCACCGCAAGGCCAGGGCGCAGCAGCGGCGCAACGCCGCGGGGGAGGGCAACAAGTGACACGTCCCGTGAAGGTGGCCGTCTTCGGAACCGGCTCGTGGGGAACGGCCTTCGGCATGGTGCTCGCCGACGCCGGCTGCGAGGTGACCCTGTGGGGCCGTCGGCAGGAACTCGCCGACGCCATCAACAACGGTCGGACCAACCCCGACTACTTCCCCGACGTGGAACTGCCCGCGAACATGCGGGCCACCACCGACGCGGCCGAGGCCGCGAGCGGCGCCGACTTCGCGGTCCTGGCGATCCCCTCGCAGACCCTGCGCGGCAACCTCGCGGCGTGGGCACCGCTGCTGCCCGCCGACGCCGTCCTCGTCTCCCTGATGAAGGGCATCGAACTCGGCACCGCCAAGCGGATGAGCGAGGTCATCGAAGAGGTGGCCAAGGTCCCCTCCGAGCGGGTCGCCGTCGTCACCGGCCCCAACCTGGCCCGCGAGATCGTCGCCCGGCAGCCCGCCGCCTCGGTCGTCGCCTGTGTGGACGAGGCCGTGGCCCAGCGCCTCCAGGCCGCTTGCCACACCCCGTACTTCCGCCCGTACACGAGCACCGACGTCATCGGCTGCGAGCTCGGCGGCGCCGTCAAGAACGTCATCGGCCTCGCCGTCGGCATCGCGGACGGCATGGGCCTGGGCGACAACACCAAGGGCTCGCTCATCACCCGCGGACTCGCCGAAGCCACCCGGCTGGGCCTGGCCATGGGCGCCGACCCGCTGACCTTCTCCGGTCTCGCCGGCCTCGGCGACCTCGTCGCGACCTGCTCCTCGCCGCTCTCCCGGAACCACACCTTCGGCACCAACCTGGGCCGCGGGATGACCCTGGAGGAGACCATCGCGGTCACCAAGCAGACCGCCGAGGGGGTCAAGTCCTGCCAGTCCGTGGCGGATCTGGCCAACCGGTACGGAGTGGACATGCCGATCACGGACACCGTGGTCGACATCGTCCACCACGGCAAGCCCACGCTGGTCGCACTGAAGGAACTCATGGGACGCAGCGCCAAACCGGAACGGCGCTGACTCCTTTCCGGACGTTCGAGCGGGTACCCTCGTGGCGATATGAGCAGCGAGAACCTCCCCCAGACCCCTGAGCAGCAGGGCCGCAAGCCCCGCGTGGCCGTCGTGTTCGGCGGCCGCAGCTCGGAACACGCCATCTCGGTCGTCACGGCAGGCGCCGTGCTGCGTTCCATCGACCGTTCCAAGTACGAGGTGCTGCCCATCGGCATCACCACGGACGGCCGGTGGGCGTTGACCGCCGACGAGCCCGAGCGCATGGCCATCGCGGACCGCGAGCTGCCGAGCGTGGAGACGCTCGCCGACTCCGCCGACGGCACCGTGGTGCTCTCCGTCGACCCCGCCAGCCGCGAGGTCGTCTACACCGAGCCGGGCGCCGTTCCCAAGGCCCTGGGCGAGGTCGACGTCGTCTTCCCCGTCCTGCACGGCCCGTACGGCGAGGACGGCACCCTGCAGGGCCTCCTGGAGCTCTCCGGGATCCCGTACGTCGGCTCGGGCGTCCTCGCCTCGGCCGTCGGCCAGGACAAGGACTACATGAAGCGGGTCTTCACGTCCTTCGGACTGAAGGTCGGCCCGTACCTGACCATCCGCCCCCGTGAGTGGGAGGCCGACCAGGACGCCGCCCGGGCGAAGGTCCTGGACTTCGCCGCCGAGCACGGTTGGCCGCTGTTCGTGAAGCCCGCCCGCGCGGGCTCCTCCATCGGCATCACCAAGGTCGACGACGCCGCCGGACTCGACGCCGCGGTCCGCGAGGCCCGCCGGCACGACCCGAAGATCATCGTGGAGGCGCTGCTGCGCGGCCGCGAGATCGAGTGCGGGGTCCTGGAGTTCGAGGACGGCCCGCGCGCGAGCGCGCCCGCCGAGATCCCGCCGGTCTCCAGCCACGACTTCTACGACTTCGAGGCGAAGTACATCGACTCCGCCTCCGGGATCGTGCCCGCCCCGCTCACCCCGGAGCAGACCGCCGAGGTGCAGCGGCTCGCGATCGAGGCGTTCGACGCCGCATCCTGCGAGGGCCTGGTGCGCGCCGACTTCTTCCTCACCGAGGACGGCGAGTTCGTCATCAACGAGATCAACACGATGCCCGGCTTCACGCCGATCTCCATGTACCCGCGCATGTGGCAGGAGTCCGGCATCGAGTACCAGGAGCTGGTGGACCTGCTCATCCAGGCGGCACTGCGCCGCTCCACCGGGCTGCGCTAGCAGGCGGCCCGGGTCCCGGACAGCCGACCGCCCGCCGCCGCGCTCATCGAGCGCGGCCGGCGGGCGGCGGTGTGCGGGAGGACGAATCCGGCCGGGCGGCGGGACGGATCCCGGCGGGGACGGATCCGGTGGGGACGGATTCAGTAGGACGAGATGCCGACGGGCACGGACTCGGCAACGGCGCCGGACAGACCGACCAGCATCCCGGCATCCGTGGCATGCTCCTTGTCGACCAGGACCTCGGTGTAGGCCAGCCGCGACCCGGTGGTGAACCGGAAGCCGCCGTCGTCCGTCTTCTCCAGCAGCCAGCCGACGCCGTTCACCTCGACGCCCTCCTGTTTCGGATCGGCCATCTTGGGGGGCTTGGGGATACCGCACCGCAGTACGATCGCCGAGCCGCCCCACGCGGCCGTCAGATCCGAGCGCGGTTCGGTGGTGGTCCGCGCCAGCCCGGCCACCTCTTCGGGGAGCTTCTCGTGCAGCGTCGCACAGAGCCCCGCGACGTCGGTGGGCGGAGCGGGCGGCGGATCCACCCTGACCCGGGAATCCCCCGGGGCACAGCCCGCGAGGGCCAGCAGGGCCGCCGCGGCGGCGGGCAGGGCCAGCAGACGGAGCGGCCGGCGGTGCAGTGACATCACCGGCCCAGAGTAGACGGGGGCTACAGATGGACCACCGGGCAGGTCAAGGTGCGGGTGATGCCCTCCACCTGCTGGACCTTGGCCACCACCATGCGGCCGAGATCGTCGACGGTGTCGGCCTGGGCGCGCACGATCACGTCGTAGGGGCCCGTCACGTCCTCGGCCTGGATCACCCCCGCGATCTGGCTGATGGACTCGGCGACGAACGACGCCTTGCCCACCTCGGTCTGGATGAGGATGTACGCCTGTACCACGGAACCTCCAGGACGGCCACGAGGATCATTTCCCCTAACCTTCGGATGGGCCCGGGGACAGCGGGCGGGCCCGGGGACGAAGGGACGCCACGGTACCGCGTCGCCGCGTGCCGCGGGGAGACCCTTCCTGTACGTGCCGTGGGGAGATCCGATGGACCCGGCGCCACGCACGGCGGGGCGTACGGAGAGCTGAAGTTGACGTATCTGTTGACGGTACCCAGAGCTGTGACGGCTCGCGACCGCAAGCGGACTTGCCAAGAAGGGGCACAGCGATGAAGGGCACTGTGGGCGAGCTGGGGGAGTTCGGGCTCATTCGGGAGCTCACCTCACGGCTCACCACCACCCCGGCGGTCCGGCTCGGACCGGGCGACGACGCCGCGGTGGTGTCGGCACCCGACCGCCGGGTCGTGGCGAGCACGGACATCCTGCTGGAGGGCCGGCACTTCCGGCGCGACTGGTCCACGGCCTACGACGTCGGCCGCAAGGCCGCCGCGCAGAACCTGGCAGACATCGCCGCCATGGGCGCGGTACCGACCGCGCTCCTGCTCGGCCTGGTCGTCCCGGCGGAACTGCCCGTCACCTGGCCCACCGAGCTGATGGACGGCATCCGCGACGAGTGCCAGGTCGCGGGCGCGGCCGTGGTCGGCGGCGACGTCGTACGCGGCGACACCATCACCGTCGCCATCACGGCCCTCGGCGACCTGCGCAACCACGAGCCCGTGCTGCGCTCCGGCGCCCGGCCCGGCGACGTCGTGGCCGTGACGGGTTGGCTCGGCTGGTCCGCGGCCGGGTTCGCCGTGCTCTCGCGCGGCTTCCGCTCCCCGCGGGCCTTCGTCGAGGCCCACCGCAGGCCCGAACCGCCGTACCACGCGGGACCGGCGGCCGCCGGACTCGGCGCCACCGCCATGACCGACGTCAGCGACGGACTGATCGCCGACCTCGGGCACATCGCCGAGGCCAGCAAGGTGCGCATCGACGTGCGGTCGGGGGCCGTGGACATCCCCACCCAGATGCACGACATCGGCCAGGCCGTCGGCGTGGACCCGCTCCAGTGGGTGCTCACCGGGGGAGAGGACCACGCCATCGTGGCCACGTTCCCGCCCGACGTGAAGCTGCCGGCCCGCTGGAAGGTCATCGGCGAGGTCCAGAACCGCTCCGCACTGCCCCAGGTGACCGTGGACGGCGCCCCCTGGACCAGCACCGGCGGCTGGGACCACTTCGGTGCCGACCCGGCCGCCGAGGAGAACCTCCGATGAACGGCGTCGCCCCGCCGCTGTGCCTGACCGTCGCCGGATCCGACTCCGGCGGCGGCGCCGGCATCCAGGCCGACCTCAAGGCGATGCTCGCGCTCGGCGTGCACGGCATGAGCGTGCTCACCGCCGTGACCGCCCAGAACTCCCTCGGCGTGCACGGGGCCTGGGAGCTGCCGCCCGAGGCCGTCACGGCCCAGTACCGGGCCGTCGTCGACGACATCGGGGTGGGGGCGGTCAAGACCGGGATGCTGGCCTCCGCCGTACTCGTCGAGACCGTCGCGGAGCTGCTGGCCGGTACGGACGCCCCTGCGGTCGTGGACCCCGTGGGCGTCTCCAAGCACGGGGACGCCCTGCTCGCCGCCTCCGCGCTGGACGCCGTCCGCCAGGAACTGCTGCCGCGCGCCACGGTCGCGACGCCGAACCTGGACGAGGTCGCCCAGCTCACCGGCATCGTCGTCGAGGACGAGGACGGCATGCGTCGGGCCGCCGACGCGATCCTCGGGTACGGGGCGCGGTGGGCGCTCATCAAGGGCGGCCACCTCGTGGCGCACGGCGGCGAGGCCGTCGACCTGCTCACCGACGGAACAGGGGAACACTGGCTCAGGGCGCCCCGCCACGACAACCGGCACACGCACGGCACGGGCTGCACGCTCGCCGCCGCCGTCGCTGCCGGACTGGCCGGGGGCCTGACCGTCCCCGACGCCGTCACGGCGGCCAAGGCCTACGTCACCGGCGCCATAGCCGCCGGCTTCGCCCTCGGCGGCGGCATCGGCCCCGTCGACCACGCCTGGCAGTGGCGGAGCTAGGCGGGCCTGGGCGGACCTGGGAAGAGACCCGGCCCTCCCGGTTCCCGGCCCCCCGGGGTCGGGAACCGTCCCGGGCCGGTTCCGGGCAAGGCAAAAGGCCGGTTCACCTGGGTGAACCGGCCTTTCTGGCAACCGTAAAGGGCTGCGCGACGACGACGGAGGCCGTCAGCGCGAGACCTTGCCGGCCTTGATGCACGAGGTGCAGGCGTTGAGGCGCTTCGGCGTCCCATTGACCACGGCACGAACGCGCTGGATGTTCGGGTTCCAGCGACGCGAGGTGCGGCGGTGCGAGTGGGAGATGCTGTTGCCGAAGCTCGGCCCCTTGGCGCAAACGTCGCAGTTGGCAGCCACAGGTCACTCCAAAGACTTCAGATGCAATTACAGTGAAATCCGGCGCACCGGAATCAGAGATCTGAAGTGGCTTGCCGGACGAATGGCCCGACTCTCGACGGGCAACCTGAGCAGCATACAACGACTGCTTCGGTCCAAGAAAACTACCATGTGAGCCACCGGCCACGCCCCGGGGTCCCCGGCCGGCGGCCACCCTTCGTTACCCTGCGGTGAACCCTGGCCCGCACAAGGAGGAACGCCCGGTGGCGAACGAGCCCGGCCCGCACACCCTCGACGCCGAAGCGGTGCGCACCTGGAGCTCGCTGGCCCTGGCCGCACTGGGCCGGGCCCGCGAGGACATCGACGCGATCAACGTCTACCCCGTCGCCGACGCGGACACCGGCACCAACCTCTACCTGACCGCCGAGGCGGCCGACCGCGCGCTCACCGAAGCCTTCGAGAAGGCCGGTGCCGACGTGACCGAAGGCACAGCCGGCACCGCCTCCCTGTCCGAGGCCGTACGGGCCTACGCGCACGGCGCCCTCATAGGCGCCCGCGGCAACTCCGGCACGATCCTCGCCCAGCTGCTGCGCGGCGTGGCCGACGTCCTGGGCGCCGAGGACACCGAGCCCGGCGACGGCGCGTCCCCCGACCGCGACCGCGCCTGCGGGCCGCTGCTGGCACGGGCCCTGACCCGGGCCGCGGAGGAGGCGTACCAGGCCGTCGCGCACCCCGTCGAGGGCACCATGCTCACCGTCGCGGGCGCGGCCGCGCGCGCCGGGGCGACCGTGGGGGCCGCCGCGGCCACCGCCGCCGACGTCGCGCGGGCGGCGTACGACGGAGCCCGCGCCGCCCTCGCCGAAACCCCGGGGCAGCTCGCCGCGCTCAGCCGGGCCGGGGTCGTGGACGCCGGCGGGTGCGGGCTGGTCGCCGTACTCGGAGCCCTCTGGCAGGCGCTGTCCGGCGAGGCGCCCGCCGAGGAGCCGGTGCGCGGCCGGGCCGTCCCCGTACCGTCGACGCCGCAGCCCTGCGCCGAGGAACAGGGCGGCCCCGGCTACGAGGTGATCTACCTCCTGGAAGCATCCGAGGAGGCCGTCGGCGAGCTGCGCGAGCGCCTCGACGGACTCGGCGACTCCCTCGTGGTGGTCGGCGGCGACGGCCTGTGGAACGTCCACGTGCACGTCGACGATCCCGGCGCCGCCGTGGAGGCCGGCGTCGTCGCCGGCCGGCCGTACCGGATCCGCATCACGCACTTCGGCGACGAACGCCGCCGCGCCAAGGCCCCGCGCGCCCAGCGGGCCGTGGTCGCCGTGGTCCCGGGCGAGGGGCTGGCCGCGCTGTGCGGGGAGGCCGGCGCGACCACCGTGCTGGCCCGCCCCGGCGAGCCGCCCGCCGTCACCGAACTCGTCGACGCCGTCTCCCGGGCGCACGCCCGCGAGGTCATCCTGTTGGCCGGCTCCGTCGAACTGCGCGCCGCCGCCGGCGCCGCCGCCGAGAGGGCCCGCGCCGACGGGGTCCGGGTGGCGGTGATCCCCACCCGGTCCGCCGTCCAGGGCCTGGCCGCGCTCGCCGTCCACGACCCCGACGCCAGCTTCGACGAGGACGTCGTCGCCATGACGGCCGCCGCCGGCGCCACCCGGTACGCGGAACTCGCCGTCGCCGAGGCCCGGTCCTTCACCTCCGCCGGCATCTGCCAGGCCGGTGACGTGCTCGGACTCATCGACGGGGACGTCGCCGTCATCGGCTCGGGCCTGCCCGAGACGGCCGAGGCGGTGCTGGAACGGATGCTCGGCTCCGGCGGCGAACTCGTCACCCTCGTCCTGGGACCCGAGGTCCCCGACACCCTGGCCGCGCACTTGGAGGCGTACGTCCAGCACGGACACCTGGCCGTCGACACCGTCACCTACCGGGGCGGACGCTGGTCGGCGCCCCTCCTCATCGGGGTGGAATAACGGGCTTGTCGGCGCCATGGTGTGCAATGGAACACGTGCCCGCGCTCGACGAAGACCTCAAGAAGACCCTCGGCCCCGCCACCGCCAAGGTGCTGGCCGAGCAGCTCGGCCTGCACACGGCCCTGGACCTCCTGCACCACTACCCCCGGCGGTACGCCGAGCGCGGGGAGCTCACCTCCCTCGCCGAACTCGCCGACCAGATCGACGAGCACGTCACCGTCGTCGCCCAGGTCGCCGACGCCCGCCTGCTGACCTACCAGGGCAGCCGCGGCGGCGGGAAGCGCCTGGAGGTGACCATCACCGACGGCAGCGGCCGCCTCCAACTGGTCTTCTTCGGCGCGGGCGTCCACAAACCGCACAAGGACCTGCTGCCCGGCAGCCGCGCCATGTTCGCGGGCAAGGTCTCGAGGTTCAACAACAAGCTCCAGCTGGCCCACCCCGCGTACGAACCCCTCGGCGCGGACGCCTCCGACCGGGACGCCGCCACCGCCTTCGCGGGCCGGCTCATCCCGATCTACCCGGCCTGCGCCAAGATGGAGTCCTGGAAGATCACCAAGTGCGTCGACGCCGTACTGCCCGGCGTCACCGAGGTCGTGGACCCGCTCCCGCCCGCACTGCGCGAGGGCCGCGGCCTGGTCCCGCTCACCGAGGCCCTCCTCAAGATCCACCGACCCACCACCAAGGCGGACGTCGAGGACGCCCGCCAACGCCTCAAGTGGGACGAGGCCTTCGTCCTCCAGGTGGCCCTGGCCCGCCGCCGGCACGACGACTCCCAACTCCCGGCCGTCCCGCGCCGAGCCGCCCCCGGCGGCCTCCTCGACTCCTTCGACGCCAAACTGCCCTTCACCCTCACCGAAGGCCAGCAGAACGTCTCGAAGGAGATCTTCGACGACCTCGCCACCAGCCACCCCATGCACCGGCTCCTCCAGGGCGAGGTCGGCTCCGGCAAGACGATGGTCGCCCTGCGGGCCATGCTCGCCGTCGTCGACTCCGGCGGGCAGGCCGCGATGCTCGCGCCGACCGAGGTGCTCGCCCAACAGCACCACCGGTCCATCACCGAGATGATGGGCGAACTCGCCGAGGGCGGCATGCTCGGCGGCTCCGACCGGGGCACCAAGGTGGTGCTGCTCACCGGGTCGATGGGCATGCCCGCCCGCCGCCAGGCCCTGCTCGACCTGGTCACCGGCGAGGCCGGCATCGTCATCGGCACCCACGCCCTCATCGAGGACAAGGTCCGCTTCCACGACCTCGGCCTGGTCGTGGTCGACGAGCAGCACCGCTTCGGCGTCGAACAGCGCGACGCCCTGCGCTCGAAGGGCAAGCAGCCCCCGCACCTGCTCGTCATGACGGCCACCCCGATCCCGCGCACCGTGGCCATGACCGTCTTCGGCGACCTGGAGACCTCCGTACTGGACCAGCTGCCCGCCGGACGATCCCCGATCGCCACGCACGTGGTGCCCGCCAAGGACAAGCCGCACTTCCTCGCCCGCGCCTGGGAGCGGGTCCGCGAGGAAGTCGAGAACGGCCACCAGGCGTACGTGGTCTGCCCCCGGATCGGCGACGGCGAGGACGAGCCCAAGAAGAAGAAGGCGGCCGAGGAGGACGGCGACAAGCGCCCCCCGCTCGCCGTCCTGGAGATCGCCGAACAGCTCGTCAAGGGACCCCTGTCCGGGCTGTCCGTCGAGGTGTTGCACGGCCGGATGGACCCCGCCGACAAGGACGACGTGATGCGCCGCTTCGCCGCCGGCGAGGTCAAGGTGCTGGTCGCGACCACCGTCATCGAGGTCGGGGTGAACGTCCCCAACTCCACCGTCATGGTGATCATGGACGCGGACCGGTTCGGCGTCTCCCAACTCCACCAGCTGCGCGGCCGCGTCGGTCGCGGCTCCGCCCCCGGCCTGTGCCTGCTGGTCAGCGAGATGCACGAGGCCAGTCCCGCCCGGGCCCGGCTCGGCGCGGTCGCCGCCACCCTCGACGGGTTCGAACTGTCCCGGATCGACCTGGAACAGCGCCGCGAGGGCGACGTCCTCGGCCAGGCCCAGTCGGGCGTGCGCTCCTCGCTGCGCATGCTCGCCGTCATCGAGGACGAGGAGGTCATCGCCCAGGCCCGGGAGGAGGCCACCCGCGTCGTCGCGGCCGACCCGGACCTGGAAGGACTGCCGGGGCTGCGGACCGCGCTCGACGCCCTGCTGGACACCGAGCGCGAGCAGTACCTGGAGAAGGGCTGAGCGGTGCCTTCCGGGCGGCACGACCTATCGTGGGGTTCAGGACCGAAACCGCCCCACCCGCCCACCCCAGCGAAGGAACCCCAGATGACCCGCGTGATCGCCGGCACCGCCGGCGGGCGGCGGCTGACCGTGCCGCCCGGCACCGGCACCCGCCCCACCTCCGACCGGATGCGCGAGGGGCTCTTCTCCACCTGGGAGTCGCTGCACGGCCTGGAGGGCGCCCGGGTCCTCGACCTCTACGGAGGCTCCGGCGCCGTGGGCCTGGAGGCCCTCTCCCGGGGCGCGGCCCACTCCCTGCTGGTGGAGGCCGACGCCAAGGCCTCCCAGGCCATCCGGCAGAACATCACGACCCTGGGGCTGCCCGGCGCCGAGTTCCGGCCGGGCAAGGCGGAGCAGATCGTCGCCGCGACCGCGCAGGGCGACCCGTACGACATCGTCTTCCTGGACCCCCCGTACGCCGTCGAGCACGGCGATCTTGCCGAGATCCTCCTCACACTCCGGTCCAATGGCTGGCTCACGGACGATGCGCTCGTCACCGTGGAGCGCAGCACGAGGAGCGGTGCGTTCCCGTGGCCCGAGGGGTTCGAGGCGCTGCGCTCGCGCAAGTACGGCGAGGGCACGCTTTGGTACGGTCGCGCCGCCTTCACCAGCGAAGATTCATGATGCCCGCACGGGAGAGCGAGGGACTTCAGTTGCGCCGCGCCGTCTGTCCGGGGTCGTTCGACCCCATCACCAACGGACACCTCGACATCATTGGCCGGGCCTCCCGGCTCTACGACGTGGTCCACGTCGCCGTGATGATCAACCAGTCCAAGCAGGGCCTCTTCACCGTCGAGGAACGGATCGAACTGATCCGTGAGGCGACCGCCGACTACGGGAACATCGAGGTCGAGTCCTTCCACGGACTGCTCGTCGACTTCTGCAAGCAGCGGGACATCCCGGCCATCGTCAAGGGCCTGCGCGCCGTCAGCGACTTCGACTACGAGCTCCAGATGGCCCAGATGAACATGGGCCTCTCGGGAGTCGAAACGCTGTTCGTGCCGACCAACCCGACCTACAGCTTCCTGTCGTCCTCCCTGGTCAAGGAGGTCGCGGCCTGGGGCGGTGACGTCGCCCACCTGCTTCCCGCGCACGTGCACGCGGCGCTGATCGGGCGACTCGGCTCCAAGTGACCCGGCGGCGGTCGGACCGGGGTTCCCCGGTCCGCGCCGCACGCGGGCCCGGTGGCCCTACAGTCGTCTCCTCAGCCGTCCCGTCCGTCCCGGCACCGGCCCGGGGCAGAGAGTGCGAGCCCCCATGGACGTACAGAAGAAGCTGGACGAGATCGTCGCGGCCGTCGGCGCCGCCCGGTCCATGCCCATGTCGGCCTCCTGCGTGCTCAACCGCGCGGAGCTCCTCGCCCAACTCGACGAGGTGCGCCAGGACCTGCCCGGCTCGCTCGCGCAGGCACGGGAACTCCTCGGGGGCCGGGAGCAGATGGTCGAGGAGGCCCGACGGGAGGCGGAGCGGATCATCGGGTCCGCGCACGCCCAACGGGGCGCGCTGATCGCCGACACCGAGGTGGCCCGCCGCTCGCAGGCCGAGGCGGACCGGATCCTGGCGGACGCCCGCCGGGAGGCCGAGGAGATCCGGGCCGAGGCCGACCACTACGTCGACAGCAAGCTGGCGAACTTCGAGGTCGTCCTCGGCAAGACCATCGGCGCGGTGGACCGGGGCCGCGAGAAGCTCCTGGGCCGGGTGCCGGACGGGCAGGGCCACGGCCACCCCGACGACGCGGACGTCCCCGAGCGCAGCCTCGACCCGCGGACGCAGCGCGAGCAGGCGGACGCGTACGTCGACACGAAGCTGGCGACCTTCGAGGCGGTGCTCGCCAAGACCCTGGAGGCCGTCGGCCGGGGCCGCCAGAAGCTCCTGGGCCGGACGCAAACGGACGACCTCGGCGCCCACATGGCCGCCCAGGACGCGGCGGCGGACCGGGCGGGACGGCCGTCGAGCGACGCGGACTTCCTGGCGGGCCTGGCCGAACCCGCTCCGACGCACGTCCCGATCCCCGCACAGGCGCCGCCGCTGCCGCAGCCCGCGTACGAGGCCTACTACCCGCAGCCGGTGGCCGCGCAGCAGGACGCCTACGGCTACCAGGACCCTTACGCCGGGCAGGCGTACGGCACGCAGCAGCAGGCCGCGTACGTCGATCCGTACGGCGGCGGGCAGCACCCCGATCCCTACGCGGCGTACCAGCAGCAGCCCCAGCAGCCCCAGCCGGCGCTGGACGAGACCAGCTTCTTCGACACGGGCATGATCAACCTGGATCAGCTGCGCCAGTACGAACAGGGGCGCTAGCCCGGATTGGGCGCAGGGCGCGTCGCCGGGTATCCTGGCACTTCGGTCGCGCGTATGCACCGCGATCCATGCTGCCCGTAAGCGGTTCTTCGCTTGTGCGGCAGGTACTTGATCTTCAACGATCCGTGAAAGCAGGAACGGCCCTGAATACCCGCCTTGACCACCGCGACCCCCTCGTGTTCGACACGCACGAACTGGGTCGGCGTCCGGGTGCCATGCAGCGGCTGTCCCGTGAGATCGCGACCCCGGCGGACTTCGGTCTCGCCGGTGTCATCGGAGTGCCGGAAGGCACCCCGCTGAAGCTCAACCTCCGCTTGGAGTCGGTCATGGAAGGGGTGCTTGTCACAGGCACCGT
>NZ_JBHVPG010000040.1:0-53370 GCF_042887545.1 Streptomyces sp. NPDC057939 | reverse complement strand
GTCTCGCCGGTGTCATCGGAGTGCCGGAAGGCACCCCGCTGAAGCTCAACCTCCGCTTGGAGTCGGTCATGGAAGGGGTGCTTGTCACAGGCACCGCCCGTGCATCGGCCGTGGGGGAGTGCGTAAGGTGTCTGGAGACCGTCGAGCGTGAGCTCAAGGCGGACTTCCAGGAGATGTTCTCGTACCCTGACGCCGACGACCGGACCCGCTCCAAGGCGGAGCCGGCCGACGACGCCGAGGACGACGAGGACACGCTCTTCCTCGAGGACGGCTTGTTCGACCTCGAACCCGTGCTGCGCGATGTGGTGGTGCTCGCACTGCCCATGCAGCCGGTGTGCCGGGAGGACTGTCTCGGACTGTGCCCCGATTGCGGGCTCAGCCTGAACGACGACCCGGAACACCACCATGACGCCGTCGACATCCGTTGGGCGGCACTGCAGGGACTCGTCGTGACCGATCAGGACGACGAGAAGGACAACATGAGCGGCACTGCCTCTGACGGAGTTCAGGGCGCCGCCGAGAAGCAGGAGAAGTAGCCGTGGCTGTTCCGAAGCGGAAGATGTCGCGCAGCAACACGCGCCACCGCCGGTCGCAGTGGAAGGCTGCGGTCCCCACCCTGGTTTCGTGTGAGCGTTGCCAGGAGCCGAAGCTCCAGCACATTGCGTGCCCGAGCTGCGGCACCTACAACAAGCGCCAGGTCCTCGAGGTCTGAGCGGCTGGTGAGAGGCGCAATGTCTGAGCTGTCCAACGCTGAGAAGCAGGCAGACAGTAACAACGCGGCCTCGTCCCACACGCTTCTGGAAGGGCGGCTCGGGTACCAACTCGAGTCCGCCCTTCTGGTGCGTGCGCTGACCCACCGTTCGTACGCGTACGAGAACGGCGGTCTGCCCACCAACGAACGCCTGGAGTTCCTCGGGGACTCCGTGCTGGGCCTGGTGGTCACGGACACGCTGTACACCACCCACCCCGACCTGCCTGAAGGCCAGCTGGCCAAATTGCGGGCCGCGGTGGTCAACTCGCGTGCGCTGGCGGAGGTGGGGCGCGGCCTCGAACTCGGCTCCTTCATCCGGCTCGGCCGGGGCGAAGAGGGCACGGGTGGCCGGGACAAGGCCTCCATCCTCGCCGACACCCTTGAAGCGGTGATCGGCGCGGTCTACCTCGATCAGGGCCTCGACGCGGCCTCGGAGCTGGTTCACCGGCTCTTCGACCCGCTCATCGAGAAGTCCTCCAACCTCGGGGCCGGCCTGGACTGGAAGACCAGTCTCCAGGAGCTCACGGCGGCTGAAGGCCTCGGCGTACCGGAATATCTGGTGACCGAGACCGGACCGGACCACGAAAAGACCTTTACCGCTGCCGCCCGCGTCGGTGGTGTCTCGTACGGCACCGGCACCGGCCGCAGCAAGAAGGAAGCGGAACAGCAGGCAGCGGAGTCCGCCTGGCGCGGGATCCGTGCCGCCGCGGACGAGCGGATCGCGGCTGCCGCCGCGGTCGCGGCGGCTCCCGCCGCCGTTCCGGCCGAGGACGACGGGGCGCCGACGCCCGCCGAACCGACGCCGGGCGCCTGATCGAACCGCCCCTTCGGGCTTTTCCCGCCCGCCTCCTGCCCCGGCAGGAGGCGGGCGGACCCGTTTCCGGGGCTGTTTCCCGATCCCTTTCCGAGTGGCGGCGGGCGGCCGGTAGGCTCGCCGGAGCCCCCCGTCCGTGGATCTCCGGAGGAGAACGCCGTGCCCGAGCTGCCCGAAGTCGAAGTCGTGCGGCGCGGGCTGGAGCGATGGGTGGCCGGGCGGACCGTCGCTTCCGTGGAAGTGCTGCATCCCCGCGCGGTACGCCGTCACCTCGCCGGCGGAGCCGACTTCGCCGCGCGCCTGGCCGGCCGGACGATCGGGGTGCCGCGGCGGCGCGGCAAGTACCTGTGGCTGCCGTTGGAGGGCGGGGACCTCTCCGTGCTCGGCCACCTCGGGATGAGCGGGCAGCTGCTGGTGCAGCCGGCCGGCGCCCCCGACGAGAAGCACCTGCGCATCCGGGTCCGCTTCACCGATGCCGCCGGCACCGAGCTGCGCTTCGTCGACCAGCGCACCTTCGGCGGGCTGTCCCTGCACGAGATCGTCGGTGACGGCGCCGAGGGGCTGCCCGACGTCATCGCGCACATCGCGCGCGACCCGTTGGACCCGCTCTTCGAGGAAGCCGCCTACCACCTGGCGCTGCGCGCCAAGCGCACCACCGTGAAGCGGGCCCTGCTGGACCAGTCGCTGATCAGCGGGGTCGGCAACATCTACGCGGACGAGGCGCTGTGGCGCGCGAAGCTGCACTACGAGCGCCCCACCGCCACCCTGACGCGCCCCCGGAGCACGGAACTCCTCACCCACGTGCGGGACGTCATGAACGCCGCGCTCGCCGTCGGCGGGACCAGCTTCGACAGCCTGTACGTCAACGTGAACGGGGAGTCGGGCTACTTCGACCGCTCGCTCGACGCCTACGGCCGGGAGGGTGAACCCTGCCGCCGCTGCGGCACGCCGATGCGGCGCCGCGCCTGGATGAACCGGTCCAGCTACTTCTGCCCGCGCTGTCAGCGCCCGCCGCGGTCCGCGTCGTAGGTCCCCCGGGAGACCATGACCTGGTCCATGCTGCCTTCGAGGAAGTGGATGAGCGCGAGCAGTCGGTCCGCGACCTCGCGGCCCAGCGGCGTCAGCTCGTAGTCGACGCGGGGCGGGTTGGTCGGCTGCGCCTCGCGGTGGACGATGCCGTCGCGCTCCAGGGCGTGCAGGGTCTGCGAGAGCATCTTCTCGCTCACGCCGTCGACCCGGCGGCGCAGCTCGTTGAAGCGGCAGGGCCCTTCGCGCAGGGCGCCGACCGTAAGGCTGCCCCAGCGGCCGGTGACGTGCTCAAGGGTTTCCCGGGAGGGGCAGGCGCGCGCGAAGACGTCGAACGGCAGGTCCGCGCCGGCGGCATCGGTACAGACAGGTGACTCCATACGCACAAGCGTACCCCCGGGTAGCGCTAACTGTCTGCTTGCGCTTTCGAAAAGTTAGTGCTTCTCTTTCTCTCGTCGCACAGCGGCACCCACCGCACCGCTCTTGAGGAGACCAGCCATGTCCGCAGTCACCCCCGCCCCCGTCGTGTCGATCGCCTACCACTCCGGGTACGGGCACACCGCGGTCGTCGCCGAGGCGGTGCGGGTGGGAGCCGCCGCGGCCGGCGCGACCGTCCACCTGATCAAGGTCGACGAGATCGGCGAGGCCGAATGGGAACTGCTCGACGGCTCCGACGCCATCGTCTTCGGCTCCCCGACCTACATGGGCACCGCCTCGGGCGCCTTCCACGTCTTCGCCGAGGCCACCTCGAAGCGCTGGTTCGGCGACGTGTGGCAGGACAAGGTCGCCGCCGGCTTCACCAACTCCGGTTCCAAGAGCGGCGACAAGCTGCACACCCTGCAGTTCTTCCAGACGCTGGCCGCGCAGCACGGCATGAGCTGGGTCAACCTGGGCCTGAAGCCCGGCTGGAACTCCACCACGGGATCCGAGTTCGACCTGAACCGCCTCGGCTTCTTCTCCGGCGCCGCGGCCCAGACCAACTCCGACGAGGGCCCGGAGGGCGTGCACAAGGCCGACCTCGCGACCGCCGAGCACCTCGGCCGCCGGGTGGCCGACCACACCCGCGTGGTCGTGGCGGGCCGGGCGGCGCTGACGGCGACCGTCGCCGTCTGATCGGACGGGGGAGCGCCCGGGGCTTCTAGAAGCCGAAGTCCTGGGTCCACCAGGGGCCGCCGGACGCGACGTACACGCCGACGCCCAGGGTGCGGAATTCGCAGTTGAGTATGTTCGCCTTGTGGCCCGGGCTGTTCATCCAGGCCTTCATCACGGCGTCGGCGTCACCCTGGCCGCGCGCTATGTTCTCGCCGCCCATGCCCGAGATCCCGGCCTTGTCGGCCCGCATCCAGGGGGTGTTCCCGTCCGGATCGGTGTGGTCGAAGAAGCCCCGGACCGCCATGTCCTTGCTGAAGGCCCCGGCCAGCGCGGCGAGGGGCGGGTTGGCCCGGACCGGACCGCAGCCCGCCATCGCGCGTTCCTGGTTCACCAGGGTGAGGACGGCCGCCTCCTCGGCGTTGTGGCCGTCGTCGGGCTTCGGGGCAGTGGGCTTCGGCGCCGGCGGCTCGGGCTCCGCAGGCTTGGGCGCGGGCGGCTTCGGGGCCGGCGGGGCGGTGCTCCGCTCCGGCTCCGCTTCCTTCGAGGAGGGGGCTGTCGAGGGCGCGGGTGCCGTGGAAGGGGAGGCCGAGGGCGACGATGACGACGAGGCCGAGGCCGAAGGGGACGGCGAGGCCGAGGCGCCGGTGGAGGCGGAGGGGCCGGTCACGCCGCCCTTGCCGGCGGGGGCCGACGAGGCCCGGCCCGACAGGCCGGCGAGGCCGCCCTGCGGTTCCGGGGTCCGGTCCGCGCTCGCGGCGGGCTCGGCCTTCGCCTCGGTGCGGTCGGCGCCCGGTCCCACGTAGGGGAACGAACCGCCCA
Organism: Streptomyces sp. NPDC057939; assembly: GCF_042887545.1. Taxonomy (NCBI): domain Bacteria; kingdom Bacillati; phylum Actinomycetota; class Actinomycetes; order Kitasatosporales; family Streptomycetaceae; genus Streptomyces; species Streptomyces sp. NPDC057939. The sequence continues at coordinate 48,868 of NZ_JBHVPG010000040.1, read as the reverse complement.
CCGGGACGAAGCCGGTCGTGACGGCCGCCGTGCCGAGCGCCACGGCCACCGAGACGCCGAGCAGGCCGGTGCGCACGGCGGTGCGGCGCGTGACGCCCCGGCGGGGCGGCGCGGCGTGGAGTCGGTGGCGTCCCATCGGCGGCTCGCCCTTCCTTGCAAGATCAACCCTTACTCACCCGAACGGGTGAGGCATTGGTGGGGGACTGTAGCCCATGACGCCAGGGGGCGATGTGACCCGAAAGTGTTTGCCCCGTTAGCGTTCACGCATGAATGAAGAAGTCCGGCTGACCGCCTGGGTGCGTGGCCGTGTACAGGGAGTGGGCTTCCGTTGGTTCACCAGGGCGAATGCTCTGGAGATCGGCGGCATGGTCGGATTCGCCCTCAATCTGGACGACGGACGGGTCCAGGTGGTGGCCGAAGGTCAACGTGAGAATTGCCACCGGCTGCTGGATTGGCTCCACTCCGCCGACACGCCCGGGAGGGTGGACGGTGTGACGGAGATCTGGGGCACACCGCGCGGCGGTTACGACGGCTTCGGGATGCGGTGATCTTTCGACCGATCATGAACTGATCGGACCCGCGGCCGGCGCGCACATGGTCGGATCTGCGCATTCATCGCCGACGCGTTGCCGTGGGCGCCGATCCGTGGAAGGCTCGGAGACGAGGATGATCTCCGCGACCCTTGCGCGGACCGGGCCGCCCGCCGATACGGGGCGTGATCGTGTTGACCGTCAAACTTTTTGGTGAGACGCTGGAAGCCCCGCGCACCTGAGCTGTTTGGCAGTGTTGGCAGTAGTAAGCGCAGTGACTGACAGTCGCTGCCGGACATCCGCGGGTGCGATTCCCTCACGACCCACACCGCTTCGGTCGGTCACTCAGTGTGGAGGACCATCCATCATGGCAAAGGCGCTTCTCGGTTACGTCGGCGGTTCCGACCCGCGACTCCTCGCCGAGATGCGACGGCTTCAGCAGCGCGTCCAGGACCTCGAGTCCGAGCTCGGACGAATCCAGTCCGAGAACGACGCTCTGAATGCGGCCGCCGCTCAGCACGGAGACTCGCTGCTCGACAGCATCGACCTCGACGTACCCCAGGCGGAGCCTGCGCTCACCTGATCCGCGCTCACCCGTCGCAACTCCAGCCCCGCATGATCTGCAAGGGACGCTCCGGCGTCCCTTCTTTCTTTCACCCGCGCGCTTTCCCCCTCGGTCGTCCGCCCCGCCCTCCCCGTCGGCGTTCCGTACGCGTCGCCGGATTCACATTGGGCCGGGCGGGGGGCTGATTCCTTTGGCGTCTGATCTGCCCTGCACCTTCATGGGTGAAACCGGACGCGAAAGGTAGAGTCCGGCGGCGTGCACCTCAAGTCCCTGACCCTCCGCGGTTTCAAATCCTTTGCCTCCGCGACCACCCTGCGCTTCGAACCGGGGATCACCTGCGTCGTCGGCCCGAACGGTTCCGGCAAGTCCAACGTGGTGGACGCGCTGTCGTGGGTCATGGGGGAACAGGGAGCCAAATCCCTGCGCGGCGGCAAGATGGAGGACGTCATCTTCGCCGGGACCACCGGCCGCCCGCCGCTCGGCCGCGCCGAGGTGTCCCTGACCATCGACAACTCCGACGGCGCCCTGCCGATCGAGTACGCCGAGGTCACCATCACGCGGATCATGTTCCGCGGCGGCAGCAGCGAGTACCAGATCAACGGGTACACCTGCCGGCTCCTCGACATCCAGGAACTCCTCTCCGACTCCGGCATCGGCCGCGAGATGCACGTCATCGTCGGCCAGGGACAGCTGGACTCCGTGCTCCACGCCGACCCCATGGGCCGGCGCGCCTTCATCGAGGAGGCGGCGGGCGTACTGAAGCACCGCAAGCGCAAGGAGAAGGCGCTGCGCAAGCTCGACGCGATGCAGGCCAACCTCGCGCGGGTGCAGGACCTCACCGACGAACTGCGGCGCCGGCTCAAGCCGCTCGGCCGGCAGGCCGCCGTGGCCCGGCAGGCCGCCGTGATCCAGGCGGACCTGCGCGACGCGCGGCTGCGCCTGCTCGCCGACGACCTGGTGACGCTGCGGGTCGCGCTCGACGCGGAGATCGCGGACGAGGCGGCGCTCAAGGAGCGCAAGGAATCCGCCGAACGGGACCTCGCCGGTGCTCTGCGCCGGGAGGCGGAGCTGGAAGCGGCCGTGCGGGAGCTCTCGCCCCGGCTCCAGCGCGCCCAGCAGACCTGGCACGAGCTGGCGCAGCTCGCCGAGCGGGTCCGGGGCACCGCCTCGCTGGCCGACGCCCGGATCAGGAGCGCGACGGCCCCGGTGGAGGAGGAACGGCGCGGGCGCGACCCGCAGGACATGGAGAAGGAGGCCGAGCGGATCCGCGAGCAGGAGGTGGAACTGACGGCCGCCCTGGAGGCCGCCGAACGGGCGCTGGAGGACACGGCCGCGCACCGGTCCGAGCTCGAACGGGCGCTCGCCGCGGAGGAGCGCCGACTGCGGGACGCTGCGCGGGCCATCGCCGACCGGCGCGAGGAACTGGCCCGCCTGACCGGGCGCCTCGGCGCGGCCCGCTCCCGGGCGGGCGCCGCCGAGGCGGAGATCGACAGGCTGGTGGCGGCCCGGGACGGGGCGCAGGCCCGGGCCGTGGCGGCCCGGGAGGAGTACGAGGCCCTGGCCGAGGAGGTCGGAGGGCTGGAGCAGCCCGAGGCGGAGGGGGAGTACGAGGCCGCCCGGGCCGAACTGGTCGAGGCGGAGGCGGCCCTCGGCTCCGCCCGGGAGGCGCTGACCGCCGCGGAACGCTCCCGCGCGGCGGTGTCGGCCCGCCGGGACGCCCTCGCCCTGGGGCTGCGGCGCAAGGACGGCACGGGGGCGCTGCTCGCAGCGCGCGAGAAGCTGGCCGGGCTGCTCGGACCGGCGGCGGAGCGCCTGACGGTGACCCCGGGGTACGAGGTCGCGGTGGCCGCGGCGCTCGGGGCCGCCGCCGACGCGGTGGCGGTGGACTCCCCGGGGTCGGCGGCGCGCGCCATCCGTCACCTCCGCGACGCGGACGCGGGTCGGGCCGCCTTCCTGATCGCCCCGGCATCGGTGGGCGGGGCCCCGGAGCCGGGCCGGCCCGAATCCGAAGCGGCCGGGAGCGGCGCCGAACCGGGTGGCGCCGGCCCGGGGACGGGCGCGAACGGTTCCGGACCGGGCGGCCCCCGCCCCGCCCCCGGTGGGGTTCCGCACCCGGCGGCGGGCCGGGACCGCAGCGCCGCCGCGCAGGCGGGGACCGAGGGGGCCGCAGCCGTCGTCCGGACGGCCGTCGGCGTGCTGGCGCCCGCGTGGCGGGAGGCCGCGACCCTGGTCGGCGGGGACGCCGAGGTGCGGCGGGCCGTGGCCTGGGTGCTGCGGGACCACGTGGTGGTCGCCGGCCTGGAGGAGGCCGAGGCGGTCGTGACGGAGCACCCGCACCTGGTTGCGGTGACCGCGGAGGGCGACGTACTCGGGGCCCACGCCGCGCACGGCGGTTCGGCGGGGGCGCCGAGCCTGATCGAGGTGCAGGCCGCCGTCGACGAGGCGGTGGCGGAGCTGGACCGGCTGGAGGAGCAGTGCCGCGAACTGGCCGCGGCGCAGGACGGGGCCCGGGAGCGGCGCACCGGGGCCGCCGCCCGGGTCGAGGAGCTGGCCGAGCTGCGACGGGCGGGTGAGCAGGCCCGGGCCGGGGTCGCGCAGCAACTCGGGCGCTTGGCCGGGCAGGCGAAGGGGGCCCTGGGCGAGGCCGAGCGCAGCGCCCTGGCGGCGTCGACGGCACAGGAGTCGCTGGAACGGGCGCGGATCGACGTCGAGGAGTGCGCGGAACGGCTCGCGGTGGCGCAGGAGATGCCCGCCGAGGAGGAACCCGACAGCTCGGCGCGGGACCGGCTCGCGGCCGACGGGGCGAACGCCCGACAGACGGAGATGGAGGCCCGGCTCCAGCTGCGGACGCACGAGGAGCGGGTCAAGGGCCTGGCCGGGCGGGCCGAGGCCCTCGATCGGGGGGCCAGGGCGGAACGCGAGGCCCGGGCGCGGGCGGAGCGGCGGCGCGCGCGGCTGCGCCACGAGGCCGAGGTGGCCCGGGCGGTGGCCGACGGGGCGCGGCAGCTGTTGGCGCACCTGGAGGTGTCGGTCGGTCGGGCGGAACAGGAGCGGGCGGCTGCGGAACGGGCCAGGGGCCTGCGCGAGCGGGAGCTCGGGGAGGCCCGCGGCCGGGGCCGTGACCTGAAGGGCGAACTGGACAAGCTGACCGACTCCGTCCACCGGGGCGAGGTGCTCGGTGCGGAGAAGCGGCTGCGGATCGAACAGTTGGAGACGCGGGCCCTGGAGGAGCTGGGCGTGGACCCGGTCGCCCTGGTGGCGGAGTACGGCCCCGACCAGCCCGTCCCGCCCGCCGGGGGCGAGGGGGGCCCGGGTGGCCCCGTTGCCGGGGACGGGGACGAGCGGGATCCGAGCCGGCTGCCCGGGCCCTTCGTACGGGCCGAACAGGAGAAGCGGCTCCGTGCGGCGGAGCGGGCGTACCAGCAGCTCGGCAAGGTCAATCCGCTCGCGCTGGAGGAGTTCGCGGCGTTGGAGGAGCGGCACCGGTTCCTCAGCGAGCAATTGGAGGACCTGCGCAAGACGAGGACCGACCTCCTTCAAGTCGTGAAGGAGGTCGACCAGCGGGTCGAGCAGGTCTTCACGGAGGCGTACCACGACACCGCCCGGGAGTTCGAGGGCGTGTTCTCCCGGCTGTTCCCCGGTGGCGAGGGCCGGCTGATCCTCACCGACCCGAACAACATGCTGACCACGGGAGTGGACGTGGAGGCCCGGCCGCCCGGCAAGAAGGTCAAGCGGTTGTCACTGCTGTCCGGCGGTGAGCGGTCGCTGACGGCCGTGGCGTTGCTGGTCTCCATCTTCAAGGCGCGCCCCAGTCCGTTCTACGTGATGGACGAGGTGGAGGCGGCCCTGGACGACACCAATCTGCAGCGGCTGATCCGCATCATGGTGGAGCTCCAGGAGAGTTCCCAGCTGATCGTCATCACGCACCAGAAGCGGACGATGGAGGTCGCCGACGCCCTCTACGGGGTGTCGATGCAGGGCGACGGGGTGTCCAAGGTGATCAGCCAGCGGTTGCGCTGAGGCCGGTCGTGAACCCTGAGTCTTCAAGAAGTTAACCCAAGTGGCGATTCCCTCAGTTAACGAGACCTTCACATGACCTCTTGACTTCAGGAAATGAACACATAGGCTCGCTCCGCTGTCTCCCGCCTTCGGGTGGTGCCCGATCTTGACCTGTGCGCCACTAGGAGAACGGACAAAACCCCCACGGAGCGCACCTTGACCAGCAGCACAGCGAAGGCACCCGCGCCGGGCGGCGGCTCGCCGCAGCCCGAACACCTCGGGCACGTCATCTTCATCACCGCGGCCGCGGCCATGGGCGGATTCCTCTTCGGCTACGACAGTTCCGTCATCAACGGAGCCGTCGAAGCCATCCGTGACCGCTTCGACGTCGGTTCCGGCACCCTCGCCCAGGTGATCGCCGCGGCACTCATCGGCTGCGCCCTCGGCGCGGCCACGGCCGGCCGCATCGCCGACCGGATCGGCCGAATCCGCTGCATGCAGATCGCAGCGGTCCTCTTCACCGCGAGCGCCATCGGCTCCGCCCTGCCGTTCGCCCTCTGGGACCTCGCGCTGTGGCGGGTCATCGGCGGCTTCGGCATCGGCATGGCCTCGGTGATCGGTCCCGCCTACATCGCCGAGGTGTCCCCGCCCGCCTACCGCGGCCGGCTCGCCTCCTTCCAGCAGGCCGCCATCGTCATCGGCATCGCCGTCTCGCAGCTGGTCAACTGGGGCATCCTCAACCTCGCCGGCGGCGACCAGCGCGGCGAGCTCGGCGGCCTGGAAGCCTGGCAGTGGATGCTCGGCGTCATGGTCGTCCCGGCCGTGCTCTACGGCCTGCTGTCCTTCGCGATCCCCGAGTCCCCGCGCTTCCTCGTCTCCGTCGGCCGGATGGAGAAGGCCAAGACGGTCCTGCGCGAGGTCGAGGGCGAGGGCATCGACGCGGACGCCCGCGTCCACGAGATCGACAGCGCCATCCACTCGGAGCAGAAGTCGACCTTCAAGGACCTGCTCGGCGGCCGCTTCGGCTTCCTGCCGATCGTCTGGATCGGCATCGGCCTCTCCGTGTTCCAGCAGCTCGTCGGCATCAACGTGATCTTCTACTACAGCTCCTCGCTGTGGCAGTCGGTCGGCATCGACCCCAGCTCCTCGTTCCTGTACTCCTTCGAGACGTCCGTCGTGAACATCATCGGTACGGTGATCGCGATGCTGTTCGTCGACCGGATCGGCCGCAAGCCGCTGGCCCTCATCGGCTCGGTCGGCATGGCGATCTCCCTCGCGCTCGCCGCGTGGGCCTTCTCCTACAAGGACACCAGCGGCGGTGAGATCGCCCTGCCGCAGACCCAGGGCCTCGTCGCCCTCATCGCCGCCAACACCTTCGTCCTCTTCTTCGCCCTGTCCTGGGGCGTGGTGGTCTGGGTGCTGCTCGGCGAGATGTTCCCCGGGCGCATCCGCGCCGCGGCCCTCGGCGTGGCCGCCGCCGCCCAGTGGATCGCCAACTGGGTCATCACCGTGTCGTTCCCGACCCTCTCGGACTGGAACCTGTCCGGCGCCTACGTCATCTACGCGGTCTTCGCCGTGCTCTCGATCCCCTTCATCCTCAAATGGGTGCCGGAGACCAAGGGCAAGGCGTTGGAGGAGATGGGGTAATCATCCCCGCCACCACCCCCTCTCCTCCCTCGGCGCTGCCCCGGCTCAGTCCTTGAGTCGGGGCAGTACCCGTTCGCACAGCAACTGCAGGCTCCGCCGGCCCTCGTCCAGCGGCATCCCCCCGCACAGCGGGTGCAGCACCAGGTTCCCCGCCTCGCCCGCCTCCCGGGCGAAGTCCACCGCCTGCTCCGGGCTCAGGATCCGGTACACCCCCTCCGCGCGGAGCTCCTCGACCGTGCGCGCGCGCGAGCGCACCGCGCTGCGGATGTCCTTGGACTGCCAGGAGGCGTACGTCGCGGCCTCGTGCAGGAAGTGCCCGCCGTACTCGGCCCACGCCCGGTCGGGGTCCTCCGCGAGGTGCAGCAGCGGCGTCACGGCCGCGGGCATCATGCAGAACCCCTCCGTGCCGTACTCCGCGAGCTTCTCCCGGTAGTAGGCCTCCAGCTCCGGCAGGTGCGCGCTCGGGAAGAAGGGCAGCCCCAGCCGGGCCGCGCGGCGGGCCGCCGCCTCCGAGCTGCCGCCGACCAGGAGCAGCGGGTGCGGCCGGGTCAGGGGGCGCGGGGTGACCCGTACGGTCCTGCCGCGGAAGGTGAACGGCTCGCCGGTCCACGCCTTCAGCAGGGTCTCCAACAGCTCGTCCTGGAGCCTGCCGCGACGGCCCCACTCCACGCCGTGCTGCTCGTACTCCTCGGGCCGGTAGCCGATCCCCGCCACGGTGACGAGGCGCCCCCCGCTCAGCAGGTCCAGGACCGCGATGTCCTCGGCGACCTTCAGGGGGTCGTGCAACGGGCCGATGATCGCGGAGACGGTCACCGTGAGCCGGCGGGTCGCGCCGAAGACCGCGCCCGCGAAGGTGAAGGGCGAGGGCATCCAGTTGTTCGCGGTGCCGTGGTGCTCCTCGGTCTGGAGGGTGTCGATGCCGTGCTGGTCCGCGTAGACGGCCATTTCCAGCGCCGCACGGTAGCGGGCGGAGAGGGTCTCGGGGGTGCCGTTCGGGTCGACCAGATTGAACCGGGCCACGGTGATGGGCATGGAGGAGTCCCCCTTCGCCTGAGGTGGGTGGGCGAAGGGGGACGTTAGCTGACGCAGCGTCAGTTGGACAGGGTCCGCGCGGGCGCGCGGTCCTCCGGGGAGGCGGCCGCGGGCCCGACCGGCGCCCTGCGCGGCAGGACGGCGTAGAGCACGCCGGAGGTGACGATGCCGGTCACCCAACCGAGGCCGTTCTGTCCGATCCAGGTGGAGGCCAGCGGCCCGCTGAACCAGTCCACCTTGGTGAACAGCAGGCCCGTCACCAGGGCGAGCGCCCAGGCCGTCATCGCCTGCCAGGCGAACCCGCCCCGGTACCAGTAGGCGCTGGTGGGGGTGGTGTCCAGCAGCGCGGCGCCGTCGTACGTCCGGCGGCGGAGCATGTCCACGCCGAACACCCCGATCCAGGCGGAGAAGGCCACGGCCAGCAGCGTCAGGAAGGAGATGAACGAGCCGAAGAAGCTCGTGGCCACGACCATCAGCAGGAAGCCGAAGACCAGGCTGATGACGGCGTTGACGCTCACGGCCCAGGCGCGCGGGACCTTGATGCCGAGCGTCTGCGCGGTGAAACCGGCCGAGTACATGGACATCGAGTTGATCAGCAGCATGCCGATCAGCGCGATGAGCAGGTACGGGACCGCCAGCCAGATGGGCAGCAGCTCGCCGATGAAGGAGACCGGGTCCTGGGCGGTGGCCAGGTCCGGCGTGCCGACGGCCATCACGGCGCCCATCAGGACCATCGGCAGCACCACGACGCCCGCGCCGCCGATCGTCGCGCCGACCATGCCCCGCGAGGAGGCGGTGCGGGGCAGGTACCGGGTGAAGTCCGGGCCGGAGGGCACCCAGCTGATGCCGCCCGCCGCGATGGTGCCGATGCCCGCGATCATCATCGCCGTGGAGCCGGCCGGCTTGTCGAAGACGGCCGACCAGTCGGTCGTGAACAGCAGGTAGCCGAGCACCAGCACGCTGAAGCCGCCGAACAGGTACGTCGACCAGGTGGAGCAGACGCGCAGCGCGTTGATGCCGAGCCCCGAGACCACGAAGGTGCAGCCCACGAACAGGAGCAGGGTGAGCACGATGAGCGCGGTGTTGCTCCGGATCCCGAAGAGCAGGTCCAGGACGGTCAGGACGGCGTAGGCCCCGCTGACCGCGTTGATCGTCTCCCAGCCCCACCGGGCCACCCAGATCAGCGCGCCCGGGAACAGGTTCCCGCGCTGGCCGAAGACGGCCCGGGACAGCGCCATGCCGGGCGCCCCGCCGCGCTTGCCGGCGATGGAGATCAGCCCGACGAGCCCGTACGAGATCACGGGCGCGGCGACCGCCACGACCAGCACCTGCCAGATGTTCAGTCCGTTCAGGATCACCAGGCCCGCGCCCATGGTGAGCAGCAGCACGCTGATGTTCGCGGCGACCCAGGTGGGCACGAGCTCGCGGACCCGGCCGGTGCGCTCGCCGTCGGGTACGGGCTCCAGGCCGCGGGTCTCGACGGCGGTCTCGGCCGGGGCGACTATCGCGCCGTCGGCGGTCTCGGCAGGCATGCGCTACTCCGTGGGGGCAGGGAGGGGGAGTCGACCATCATCATAGATTCCTCGCTAAAAGCCCAAATAGAGTCTTAGTGCTCCCGGGGAACGGCCGAAAACGCCCGGGCGGGACCGACGGACCGCCGCGGACGTGGTCGCGCATACTGACTCTGTTATGGAAATCCTGATCCTTGCTGTAGTCATCGCCCTGGTCGCGGTCGGCGCGATCAGCGGGCTCGTGGTCAGCAGCCGCAAGAAGAAGCAGCTGCCCCCCACGGCGCCGCCGAGCACGCCGACCATCACTGCCCCGCCCGCCGAACCGCAGGTGGGGGAGGACGCCGCACCGACGGCGGAAGAGCCGCGCCGCACGATCGAGGAGGTCACCCTCCCCGACGCCGAGGCCGCCCTCGCCTCCCCGGTCGCGGTCGAGGATCCGGTCGTCGAGGCCCCCGCCGCGCCCGAGATCGAGGTGCCCGAGCCCACCGCCGGCCGCCTGGTCCGGCTGCGGGCGCGGCTCGCCCGTTCGCAGAACTCCCTCGGCAAGGGGCTGCTCACGCTGCTCTCGCGCGAGCACCTCGACGAGGACACCTGGGAGGAGATCGAGGAGACCCTCCTCATCGCCGACGTGGGCGTCGCGCCGACCCAGGAGCTGGTCGAGCGGCTCCGCGAGCGGGTCAAGGTGCTCGGCACCCGCACCCCCGCCGAGCTGCGCGCCCTGCTCAAGGAAGAGCTGGTGGCGCTGGTCGGCACCGACTTCGACCGCTCCGTGAAGACCGAGAGCGGCGTCGACACCCCGGCCGTCGTGATGGTCGTCGGCGTCAACGGCACCGGCAAGACCACCACCACCGGCAAGCTCGCCCGCGTCCTCGTCGCCGACGGCCGCAGCGTGGTCCTCGGCGCCGCCGACACCTTCCGCGCGGCCGCCGCCGACCAGCTCCAGACCTGGGGCGAGCGGGTCGGGGCGCGCACCGTGCGCGGTCCCGAGGGCGGCGACCCGGCGTCGATCGCCTACGACGCGGTCAAGGAGGGCATCGCCGAGGGTGCCGACGTGGTGCTCATCGACACCGCCGGCCGGCTCCACACCAAGACCGGCCTCATGGACGAGCTCGGCAAGGTCAAGCGCGTCGTGGAGAAGCACGGCCCGCTGGACGAGATCCTGCTCGTCCTCGACGCCACCACCGGCCAGAACGGCCTGACGCAGGCCCGCGTCTTCGCCGAGGTCGTGGACATCACCGGCATCGTCCTCACCAAGCTCGACGGCACCGCCAAGGGCGGCATCGTCGTCGCCGTCCAGCGCGCGCTCGGCGTCCCGGTCAAGCTCATCGGCCTCGGTGAGGGTCCGGACGACCTGGCCCCCTTCGAGCCGGAGGCGTTCGTCGACGCCCTGATCGGCGACTGAGAACGCCCGGAAGCGCCCGAGGGCGCCGCTCCGCACCACGGTGCCCCCGGTCCGATCGGACCGGGGGCACCGTCGCGTGTGGGGGGCGTCAGCGCCGGAAGCGGTGGCAGATGTAGGCCAGCGTGCCCAGCAGCAGCCGGGCCTGCGGCGGGCCGCCCGCGCAGTCCAGGGCGGGCCTGCGCAGCCAGTCGGCCGGGCCGAGGCCCGCGTGGTCGGAGGGCGGGGCGGTCAGGAAGGCGCCGGGGCCCAGGGCGCGCAGGTCCAGATCGGCGTCGTCCCAGCCCATCCGGTACAGCAGCTGCGGCAGCTCGGCGGCGGCGCCGGGAGCCACGAAGAACTGCGCGCGGCCGTCCGGGGTCGTCGTCACCGGTCCCAGCGGCAGCCCCATCCGCTCCAGTCGGACCAGGGCCCGACGGCCCGCTTCCGCGGACACCTCGATGACGTCGAAGGCGCGGCCGACCGGGAGCATGATCGCCGCGCCCGGGTACTCGCCCCAGACCTCGGTGACCTCGTCGAGGGTGGCGCCCGCGGGGACGGTGGGAGCGAAGTCCAGCGGATGCGCCCCCGGCGCACCGCAGTTCGTATGACCGCAGGAGCAATCCCGCGAGGGACCGGCGGCCCTGGCGCCGGGCCTCACGTCCCAGCCCCACAGCCCCGTGTACTCCGCCACCGTCGTGCACTCCGAGGTCCGGCCGCGGCGCCGGGCGCCGGTACGGAACTCCTTGGTGCCGCGGCTGCCGCCGATCGTGAAGCCCATGCCCATGCCCCCTCCAACGGGTCGGACGCGCCGGTGGTTACGACGTCGGCGGGACCTGTGGGCGGTCGGGCGCGTCGCGTCCTCCGGTCGGACCCACCCGGCGCACTCCTCGCCGCGCGCGCCCCGAGCGCACTCCCGACCAACCACTCCGTTCCGCCTTCGTGTCAAGTGAATCGCGCCTGGCCGGTGGCGAGTTCATTCGAAGGGGTGGCGAATGGTGGCGTTTCTGGAATCGACCTCGCGGCAGGGGTGATCGTAGGATTACTTTCGGTGCACGAACCTGGACGCGTACCCGATGATGGGTATGCCGGAGGCAATCCGTGGAGGACCTGTGAAGGTCCCCGACGGTCCGGGCCGCCACGGCCAGGGTTCCGTGTGGAGAAGCGATGCGGATGGGGGCGTTCCAGTGAGCGGCAACGGCGCGAGCGGAACGGTCGATGAATCCGCCGACCGCAATGTCCAGCTGACGTCGTGGTTCGTCCGCAGCGGCTGGTCCAAGGGCGAACTCGCCCGCCAGGTCAACCGTCGGGCCCGTCAGATGGGCGCCCACCACATCAGCACGGACACCTCGCGGGTCCGCCGCTGGCTCGACGGGGAACAACCCCGCGAACCCGTGCCGCGCATCCTCTCCGAGCTGTTCTCCGAACGCTTCGGGTCCGTCGTCGCCATCGAACAGCTCGGCCTGCGCACCGCCCACCAGACCCCGTCCGTCTCCGGCGTCGACCTGCCCTGGGCCGGACCGCAGACCGTGGAACTGCTCAGCGAGTTCTCCCGCAGCGACCTGATGCTGGCCCGTCGCGGCTTCCTCGGCACCTCGCTCGCGCTCTCCGCCGGCCCCGCCCTCATCGAGCCCATGCAGCGCTGGCTCGTCCCCGTCCCCGCCGCCGACCCCGGATCGCGCGACCTCGTCCAGCAGACCGGCCACCGCCCGCCCCGGCTGTCCGAACCGGAACTCGACCTCCTCGAAGCCACCACGGTCATGTTCCGCCAGTGGGACGCCCAGTGCGGCGGCGGACTGCGCCGCAAGGCCGTCGTGGGCCAACTGCACGAGGTCACCGACCTCCTCCAGGAGAACCACCCCGCCCCGGTCATGAAGAGGCTGTTCAAGGTGGCCGCCGAACTCGCCGAGCTCGCCGGTTGGATGAGCTACGACATCGGCCTGCACCCCACCGCCCAGAAGTACTTCGTCCTCGCGCTGCACGCCGCCAAGGAGGGCGGCGACAAGCCGCTCGGCTCGTACATCCTGTCCAGCATGAGCCGCCAGATGATCCACCTGGGCCGCCCCGAGGACGCGCTGGAACTCATCCACCTCGCGCAGTACGGCAGCCGCGACTGCGCCGGCCCCCGCACCCAGGCCATGCTGTATGCGATGGAGGCCCGCGCCTACGCCAACATGGGCCAGCCCAGCCGCTGCAAGCGCGCCGTCCGGATGGCCGAGGACACCTTCTCCGACGTCGGCCTCGGGGGGGAGCCCGAACCCGACTGGATCGGCTTCTTCTCCGAGGCCGAACTCAACGGCGAGAACTCCCACTCGTACCGCGACCTGGCCTACGTCGCAGGCCGCAGCCCCACCTACGCCTCCCTCGCCGAACCGGTCATGGAACGCGCCGTCGACCTCTTCGCCAAGGACGACGTGCACCAGCGCTCGTACGCCCTGAACCTCGTCGGCATGGCCACCGTCCACCTGCTCCAGCGCGAGCCCGAGCAGGCCGCCGTCCTCGTCGACCAAGCACTCGACGTGGCGCGAAAGGTGCGCTCCGAACGGGTGAACACCCGACTGCGCAAGACCGTGGACACCGCCGCCCGTGAGTACGGCGACGTCGCCGAGGTGGTCCGCCTGACCGACCTCCTCGCCTCCCGCCTCCCCGAAGCGGCCGAGGCCGTCTGACGGCCCTCGCGGCCGCCCCCAAGGCCCCGGCCGCGGCAGTCACCCCGTGAAGCCCGATCAGGCTCCCCCAGCCAGGTCTCCCGGGTCACCGCCGCGGCCGGACCCCCACCATGATCCGTTCATGGACGCGTAACACGCCCGACCTCTTCGTCATCGGGGCGAAACACCCAGCGGCGCCGCCGGAAACCGGCCTGCGCGAATCTCAGGGCCATTAACCGGCCGGCCCCCACCGACCGGACCCCTTAACGCCGCTCAGGTTTTCACGATCGCCCGCACGCGAACGTACCGACGACGAGGAGACGCCGATGGCATCAGCCATCACGACCCTCGCGGCAGACGCCCCGACGCTGTCTGCCGCGAACACCGGGTTCATGCTCATCTGCTCCGCCCTGGTCATGCTGATGACCCCGGGACTCGCCTTCTTCTACGGAGGCATGGTCCGCGTCAAGAGCAGCCTCAACATGCTGATGATGAGCTTCATCAGCCTCGGGATCGTGACGATCCTGTGGGTCCTCTACGGCTTCAGCCTCGCCTTCGGCACCGACCACGGCTCCCTCATCGGCTGGAACTCCGACTACGTCGGCCTCAGCGGCATCGGGATCACCGAGCTCTGGGACGGCTACACCATCCCCGTGTACGTCTTCGCCGTCTTCCAGCTGATGTTCGCCGTCATCACCCCGGCCCTCATCAGCGGCGCCCTCGCCGACCGCGTCAAGTTCAGCGCCTGGGTGCTGTTCACCGCCCTGTGGGTCACCGTCGTCTACTTCCCCGTCGCCCACTGGGTGTGGGGCGCCGGCGGCTGGCTCTTCGAGCTCGGCGTCATCGACTTCGCGGGCGGCACCGCCGTCCACATCAACGCGGGCGCCGCGGCCCTCGGCGTCATCCTGGTCATCGGCAAGCGCGTCGGCTTCAAGAAGGACCCGATGCGCCCGCACAGCCTCCCCCTCGTGATGCTCGGCGCCGGCCTGCTGTGGTTCGGCTGGTTCGGCTTCAACGCCGGATCCTGGCTCGGCAACGACGACGGCGTCGGCGCCGTCATGTTCGTCAACACCCAGGTCGCCACCGCCGCCGCCATGCTCGCCTGGCTCGCCTACGAGAAGCTGCGCCACGGCTCCTTCACCACCCTCGGCGCCGCCTCCGGCGCCGTCGCCGGCCTCGTCGCCATCACCCCCGCCGGTGGATCCGTCAGCCCGCTCGGCGCGATCGCCGTCGGCGCCATCGCCGGTGTCCTGTGCGCCATGGCCGTCGGCCTCAAGTACAAGTTCGGCTACGACGACTCCCTCGACGTGGTCGGCGTGCACCTCGTCGGAGGCATCGCGGGCTCCCTCCTCGTCGGCTTCTTCGCCACGGGCGGGGTCCAGTCCGACGCGGCGGGCCTCTTCTACGGCGGCGGCCTCGAACAACTCGGCAAGCAGGCCATCGGCGTCTTCGCCGTCCTCGCCTACTCTCTCGTCGCATCGGCGATCCTCGCCCTCCTCCTCGACAAGACGATGGGGATGCGGGTCAGCGAGGACGTCGAGGTCTCCGGCATCGACCAGGTCGAGCACGCCGAGACCGCCTACGACTTCAGCGGAGCCGGCGGCGGAGCGGCCACGCGCACCGCCCCCGCACCCGCCACCGCCGCAGCGAGCAAGAAGGTAGACGCATGAAGCTGATCACCGCGATCGTCAAGCCGTACAAGCTGGACGAGATCAAGGAAGCCCTCCAGGCGTTCGGGGTCCAGGGACTCACCGTCTCCGAGGCCAGCGGGTACGGACGCCAGCGCGGCCACACCGAGGTCTACCGGGGCGCCGAGTACACCGTGGACCTCGTACCGAAGATCCGCGTCGAGGTCCTCGTCGAGGACACCGACGCCGAGGAACTGATCGACCTCATCGTGCGCGTCGCCAGCACCGGCAAGATCGGCGACGGCAAGGTGTGGAGCGTCCCCGTGGACTCGGTCGTCCGGGTCCGCACCGGCGAGCGCGGCGCCGACGCGCTCTAGCTGACAGGAGCTCCTGGGTGACGAGCGTCGAACCGACCACGACCGGTCCGGACAACGATCCGCGCGACGCGGGACCCAGCGGCTACGCCGCGGCCCGGCTGCGACTCCTCCAGGAGGAGTCGCGGTCCGGGCCGTCCCGGCGATCCGCCCTGTCCGCGCTGACGGACGAATGGCTGACCGCCCTGTTCGCCACCGCCGCACGGGAGACCGGCGTGCGCGGCGCGGCCCTCGTGGCCGTCGGCGGCTACGGGCGGGGGGAACTGTCCCCGCGCAGCGACCTCGACCTGCTGCTGCTCCACGACGGCAAGGCGCAACCACGGGCCCTCGCCGCCCTCGCCGACCGGCTCTGGTACCCCGTGTGGGACCTCGGCCTGGCACTGGACCACTCGGTGCGCACCCCGGGGGAGGCCCGCAGGACCGCCGCCGAGGACCTCAAGGTGCACCTCGGACTGCTCGACGCCCGACCCGTCGCGGGGGACGCCGGACTGCTCGCCGGCCTGCGCACCTCGGTCCTCGCCGACTGGCGCAACCAGGCCGCCAAACGGCTCCCGCAACTGCACGCCCTGTGCCGTGACCGGGCCGACCGGGCGGGGGAGCTCCGCTTCCTGCTGGAACCCGACCTGAAGGAGGCCCGCGGCGGACTGCGCGACGCCACCGCGCTACGGGCCGTGGCCGCGTCCTGGCTGGCCGACGCCCCGCGCGAGGGACTGGCCGAGGCCAGGCGCCGGCTGCTGGACGCACGGGACGCCCTGCACCTGGTGACGGGCCGGGCGACCGACCGGCTCGCCCTCCAGGAACAGGAACAGGTCGCCGCCCGGCTCGGCCTGATGGACTCCGACGCCCTGCTCCGCGAGGTGTACGAGGCCGCACGGGTCATCGCCTACGCGGGCGACGTCACCTGGCGCGAGGTCGGACGGGTCCTACGGGCCCGGGCCGCCCGACCGCGCCTGCGCGGACTGCTGGGGACACGGGGGGTCCCGGCAGTCGAGCGCGCACCACTGGCCGAAGGGGTCGTCGAGTCCGACGGGGAAGCCGTACTGGCCCTGGCCGCGCGGCCCGACCGCGACCCCGTACTGCCCCTGCGGTTCGGGGCGGCGGCGGCGCAGGCCGGGCTGCCCGTCTCCCTGCACGCCGTGCGCCGCCTCGCGGCCCAGGCGAAACCGCTGCCGGTGCCCTGGCCCGCCGAGGCGCGGGAACAGCTCGTGACCCTGCTGGGCGCGGGCGAGCCGACCGTCGGGGTGTGGGAGGCGCTGGAGGCCGAGGGGCTGATCACCCGCCTGCTCCCCGACTGGGAACGGGTGCGGTGCAGGCCGCAGCGCAACCCGGTGCACACCTGGACGGTGGACCGGCACCTCATCGAGACGGCGGTACGGGCCTCCGCCCTGACCCGCCGGGTCGGCCGCCCCGACCTGCTGCTCATGGCCGCCCTGCTGCACGACATCGGCAAGGGGTGGCCGGGGGACCACTCGGTGGCCGGCGAGACCATCGCCCGGGACATGGCGGTCCGGGTGGGCTTCGACGCCGAGGACGCCGCGGTGCTGGCCGTCCTCGTACGCCACCACCTGCTGCTCATCGACACCGCGACCCGGCGCGACCTGGACGACCCGGCCACCGTCCGTTCCGTCGCCGAGGCCCTGGGCTCGGTCGGCACGCTGGAGATCCTGCACGCCCTGACCGAGGCCGACGCCCTCGCGACGGGCCCCGCGGCCTGGAGCACCTGGCGGGGTTCCCTCGTGGCCGACCTCGTGGAGCGGGTCGCCGCCGTCCTGCGCGGCGCGCCGCCCGCCGCCGGAGAGCCGGAGATCCCGAGCACCGAACAGGAACGTCTGGCGGTGGAGGCGCTGCGCACCGGGGAACCCGTGCTGGCGCTGCGCGCCCGTGAGGAGGAGGACGAGGCGGTCGGGGTGGAACTGGTCCTCGCGGTCCCCGACCAGCCCGGCGTGCTCCCGGCCGCCGCCGGGGTCCTGGCGCTGCACCGGCTGACCGTCCGGGCGGCGGACCTGCGCTCCATGGAACTCCCGGACCTGCCCGGCGAGGTCCTGGTGCTGCGCTGGCGGGTGGCCGCCGAATACGGCGCGCTGCCCCAGGCGGCCCGGCTGCGGACCGACCTGATGCGGGCCCTGGACGGCTCGCTCGACGTCCCGGCGAAGCTCGCGGACCGCGAGGCGGCCTACCCGCGGCGGCGGGGAGTCGTACCGCCGCCGCCGCGGGTCGGGGTCGTGCCGGACGTCTCCTCGCTGGCCACCGTCCTGGAGGTACGGGCCCCCGACGCGGTCGGGTTGCTGCACCGCATCGGCCGGGCCCTGGAGTCGGCCGGGGTCCGGGTGCGCAGCGCGCACGTCTCCACCCTGGGCGCCAACGCCGTGGACACCGTCTACGTCGTCGACGCCGACGGCAAACCCCTGACCGGGGCGGACGCCGCCGCCCTGGCCGCGTCGGTGCAGACCGCGCTGACGTAGGCCGTCCGCGCTCGGGGCCCCCACCGCCCGTTCCCGTCCCCGTTCCCCGTCCGCGGTCCGTCGCCGTGCTCCCCGGACGGTGAACGGGGCGGGACGGGGGAGGAAAGGGGACGGGAAAGGCAATGGCGCCCGCAGGGCCGGGCAGGCGGCGCGGCCCGATACCCTGGGGGACGACCACCACGCCCCCGACCCGAGGAATCGCGACCACCGTGTTCGATACGCTTTCCGACCGCCTCAGCGCGACCTTCAAGTCCCTCCGGGGCAAAGGCCGCCTCTCCGAGCAGGACATCGACGCTGCGGCGCGGGAAATCCGTATCGCCCTCCTTGAGGCCGACGTCGCGCTCCCCGTGGTCCGCTCCTTCATCGCGAACGTCAAGGAAAGGGCCCGTGGCGAGGAGGTCAGCAAGGCGCTGAACCCCGGCCAGCAGGTCCTGAAGATCGTCAACGACGAGCTGGTGGGCATCCTCGGCGGTGAGACCCGCCGACTGCGCTTCGCCAAGACCGCGCCCACGGTGATCATGCTCGCCGGCCTCCAGGGTGCCGGTAAGACCACCCTCGCCGGAAAGCTCGGCCTCTGGCTGAAGGGGCAGGGCCACTCCCCGCTCCTCGTGGCGTGCGACCTCCAGCGTCCCAACGCCGTCAACCAGCTCTCCGTCGTCGCCGAGCGCGCGGGCGTCGCGGTCTACGCGCCCCAGCCGGGCAACGGCGTCGGCGACCCGGTGCAGGTCGCGAAGGACTCCGTCGAGTACGCGCGCAACAAGCAGTTCGACATCGTGATCGTCGACACCGCCGGCCGCCTCGGCATCGACGAGGAGCTGATGCGGCAGGCCGCGGACATCCGCGACGCCGTCAGCCCCGACGAGATCCTCTTCGTCGTCGACGCCATGATCGGACAGGACGCGGTCAACACCGCCGAGGCCTTCCGCGACGGCGTCGGCTTCGACGGCGTGGTGCTCTCCAAGCTCGACGGTGACGCCCGCGGTGGCGCCGCGCTCTCCATCGCGCACGTCACGGGCAAGCAGATCATGTTCGCCTCGAACGGCGAGAAGCTCGACGAGTTCGACGCCTTCCACCCGGACCGCATGGCGGGCCGGATCCTCGACATGGGTGACATGCTCACCCTCATCGAGCAGGCCGAGAAGACCTTCTCGCAGGCCGAGGCCGAGAAGATGGCGGCCAAGCTCGCCAAGGGTCCCAAGGAGTTCACGCTCGACGACTTCCTGGCCCAGATGGAGCAGGTCCGCAAGATGGGCTCCATCTCCAAGCTCCTCGGCATGCTGCCGGGCATGGGGCAGATCAAGGACCAGATCAACAACATCGACGAGCGCGACGTCGACCGCACCGCCGCGATCATCAAGTCGATGACCCCGGCCGAGCGCCACGACCCGCACATCATCAACGGCTCCCGCCGCGCCCGCATCGCCAAGGGCTCCGGCGTCGAGGTCAGCGCCGTCAAGAGCCTCGTCGAGCGCTTCTTCGAGGCCCGCAAGATGATGTCCCGCATGGCCCAGGGCGGCGGCATGCCCGGCATGCCGGGCATCCCGGGCATGGGCGGCGGCCCCGGCCGGCAGAAGAAGCAGATCAAGCAGGCCAAGGGCAAGCGCAAGAGCGGCAACCCGATGAAGCGCAAGGAAGAGGAGGCCGCAGCCGCGGCCCGGCGCGAGCAGGGTCCCCAGGCGGACGAGCCGGCCGCGGCCGGCAACCCGTTCGGGCTCCCCGCGGGCGGCGGCCAGGCCGGCCAGGACTTCGACCTGCCGGACGAGTTCAAGAAGTTCATGAAGTAGGGCGCACGCCACGCACGTCGGGGAGGGCCCCGGCCGCAGGAGACCGACGAGGTCGCCCGGCCGGGGCCCTCCCCCCGTTCTTCCGGGGTTCCCCACCCGCGACCTGCGGGGGCGATGATCACGTTTGTCCCTTATCGTCGGCCGGGAGGACGGCATAAGGAGGCCCCGTGCCCAGCCCCACCCCCGTACCGCCGCGCGACCGGGCCGACACGCCCTGGCGTTCCGAGGGCGCGCCGCCCTCCCCGCCGCCCCGCAAGAAGATGCCCGGCGGCTGGCGCGGACTGATCCTCGCCGCCCTGATCGTCTACCTCATCACCAACCTCGTCCTGTCGTTCTTCAACGAGGGCGACGAGCCGGTCATCTCCTACACGGAGTTCAGCAAGCAGGTCACCAACGGCAACGTCTCGAAGATCTACTCCAAGGGCGACGCCATCCAGGGCGAACTCAAGGCGAAACAGCCCCTGCCCGACGGGGACAAGGGCGACTACACCAAGTTCGTCACGCAGCGCCCCGCCTTCGCCGACGACGCCCTGTGGGCCGACCTCACCAAGCAGAACGTGACCGTGACCGCCTCACCGGTCGTCGTCCAGCGCAGCTTCCTCGCCAACCTGCTGATCTCCCTCGCCCCGATGCTCCTGCTGGTCCTGCTGTGGGTGCTCATCGCCCGCCGGATGGGCGCCGCGATGGGCGGCGCGGGCGGCCTGGGCCGCAAGGCCCCGCCCAAACCCGTGGAACTGGAGGGCGCGCAGCGCACCACCTTCGAGGACGTGGCCGGGATCGACGAGGTCGAGGGCGAACTCAACGACGTCGTCGACTTCCTCAAGAACCCGCAGCAGTACCGGAGGATGGGCGCCCGGATGCCCGGCGGAGTCCTGCTCTCCGGCCCTCCCGGAACCGGAAAGACCCTGCTGGCCCGGGCCGTCGCCGGCGAGGCCGGGGTGCCCTTCTTCTCCGCCTCCGCCTCCGAGTTCATCGAGATGATCGTCGGCGTCGGCGCCTCCCGGGTCCGCGAACTCTTCGCCGAGGCCCGCAAGGTGGCCCCCGCGATCATCTTCATCGACGAGATCGACACCATCGGCCGGGCCCGGGGCGCGGGCGCGGGCATGGGCGGCCACGACGAACGGGAACAGACCCTGAACCAGATCCTCACCGAGATGGACGGGTTCTCCGGATCCGAGGGCGTCGTCGTCCTCGCCGCCACCAACCGGGCCGACGTCCTCGACCCCGCCCTGACCCGCCCCGGCCGCTTCGACCGGACCGTGGTCGTCTCCCCGCCCGACCGCCCCGGCCGCGAGGCCATCCTGCGCATCCACACCCGGGACATCCCGCTCGCCCCGGACGTGGACCTCGACCGGGTGGCCCGCAGCACCCCCGGCATGACCGGCGCCGAACTGGCCAACCTCGCCAACGAGGGCGCGCTGCTCGCCGTCAAACGCGGCCAGGACGCGGTGACCGCGGCCGACCTCTCCGACGCGCTGGAGAAGGTCCAACTGGGCGCCGAGCGCTCCCTGGTCATGCCGGAGGAGGAGCGCCGCCGCACGGCCTACCACGAGAGCGGGCACGCCCTCCTGGGCATGCTCCAGCCGGGTGCCGACCCCGTCCGCAAGATCACCATCGTCCCGCGCGGCCGTGCGCTCGGCGTCACGCTCTCCACCCCGGACGCCGACCGCTACGCCTACACCGAGGAGTACCTCCGCGGCCGGATCATCGGGGCCCTCGGCGGCATGGCCGCCGAACACGTCGTCTACGACGTCATCACCACGGGCTCGGAGAGCGACCTCGAACAGGTCACCAACATCGCCCGCGGCATGGCCGGCCGCTGGGGCATGAGCGAACGCGTAGGCCGCCTCACCGCGATCCCCTCCGACGGCCAGAGCCCCTACGGACTCGCCGCCGCCCCCGCCACCCTCGACGCGGTCGACCACGAGATGCGGCGGATCGTCGACGAGTGCTACGAGGACGCCTGCCGGCTGCTGCGCGAGCACCGCCCCCAGCTCGACGACCTCGCGCGGGCCCTGCTGGCCGCCGAAACCCTCGACGAGGCGGCGGCGTACGCGGCCGCCGGCATCCCGCGCCTCACCAAGGACCACGACCCGTCGGAGGGCGCGGCCCGAACGGACGCAACGGACGCCGCCGACGCCGACGACTCCGACTGACCGGATCCGGTCCGGTTCCCGCTCCCGACGGGAGCCGGAACCGGAACGCCCGCGTTAGGCCACGCGGGCGACGACGTACCGGAAGATGTTCGGCAGCCAGACGGCGCCGTCGCCCCGCTCGAAGGGGTGAAGCGCCTCCGACAGCTCCTTCTCCGCGAGCGCCGGATCGGCCGCGCCGTCGTACAACCCCGTCGACAGCAGACCGCGTACGGCGCTGTCCACGTCCGCGTACCCGAAGGGGCAGAACACCCGCCCCGAGCCGTCCGGCACCAGCCCGGCCCGGGCCGCCATGGTGTCCAGGTCCCGCCCCACCGGGCCGCCGCCCAGCACCGCGGGCACCGTGCACCGCTCCGGCGGGCCCCAGTCGGCCAGCACCACGGCCCCGCCCCGCCGGACCCCGGGCAGCGCCGTGGCCAGCGCCCCCGGGGACGGCGAGAAGGCCAGCAGGACGTCGTAGGGCCGTGCGGCGGGCACCGGGGGATCCGCCACCACCTCCAGCAGTCGTTCCCGGGCCAGCGCCCGGCGCGCCGGATCCGCCTCCACACCCGTGGCGGCGGCGCCCCGCCCCGCGGCCAGCAGCAGGGGCAGACCCGCCCCACAGCCGAGGCCCAGCAGCCGGTCACCCGGCCCGACCTCCAGCCGGTCGTAGACCGCTTCGTAGAGCGGTACCAGCATCCGTTCCTGGATCTCAGCCCAGTCCCGGGCGACGAGCGTCGCCGTCGGCGTCGGTGTCATCGAAAGAGCGCTCCTGATTCCGTATCGCCCCCTTGCCCCCGTTGCCAGGGAACTCCCCATTCGCCCCCGCGTCCAGAGGAGCGCGCCACCCGATTCACGCTCGGCGCGCGCGGCGCCGTACCATTCGCGCCATGGCAAAGGCACCCGTTCTCACCCCGCAGGCGGAGGATTTCCCCCGCTGGTACCAGGATCTGATCAACAAGGCCGAGCTGGCCGACAACGGTCCGGTCCGCGGCACCATGGTCATCCGACCGTACGGCTACGGCCTGTGGGAGCGGATGCAGCAGGAGATGGACGCGCGGATCAAGGACGCGGGCGCCCAGAACGCGTACTTCCCGCTCTTCATCCCGCAGTCCTACCTGACGAAGGAAGCGGAGCACGTCGAGGGCTTCGCCCCCGAGCTCGCGGTCGTCACGCACGGCGGCGGCAAGGAGCTCGACGAGCCGGTCGTCGTCCGGCCCACCTCCGAGACGATCATCAACGACTACTTCTCCAAGTGGGTCCAGAGCTACCGCGACCTGCCCCTGCTGATCAACCAGTGGGCCAACGTGGTCCGCTGGGAGATGCGCCCCCGGGTGTTCCTCCGTACGAGCGAGTTCCTCTGGCAGGAGGGCCACACGGCCCACGCCACCTACGAGGACGCCCGCGACTACGCGGCGCGGATCCACACGGACGTCTACGGCGACTTCATGAAGAACGTCCTCGGCATCGACGTCGTCCTCGGCCGCAAGACCGCCAAGGAGCGCTTCGCCGGAGCCATCAACACCCTCACCCTCGAAGGCATGATGGGTGACGGCAAGGCCCTCCAGCTGGGCACCAGCCACGAGCTGGGCACCAACTTCGCCAAGGCCTTCAACACGCAGTACCTGTCGAAGGAAGGCAAGCAGGAGCTCGTCTGGCAGACCTCC
The DNA here is from genome assembly GCF_042887545.1 of Streptomyces sp. NPDC057939. Classification (NCBI taxonomy): domain Bacteria; kingdom Bacillati; phylum Actinomycetota; class Actinomycetes; order Kitasatosporales; family Streptomycetaceae; genus Streptomyces; species Streptomyces sp. NPDC057939. Next base: position 25,511 of record NZ_JBHVPG010000040.1, on the reverse strand, counting down.
TGGGGCGTCTCCACCCGCATGGTCGGCGGCCTGATCATGTCCCACGGCGACGACAACGGCCTGCGGGTCCCGCCGCGCCTGGCCCACGTCCAGGTCGTCGTCATGGCGATCAAGGGCGACGAGGCCGTGGCCAAGGTCCGCGAGCTGGGCGCCCAGCTCAAGGCCGCCGGACTGCGGGTGTTCGTCGACGACCGCGTCGACACCCCCTTCGGCCGCCGCGCAGTGGACTGGGAGCTCAAGGGCGTACCGGTCCGCATCGAGATCGGCCCCCGCGACCTGGAGGCCGGTACCGCGATGCTGGCCCGCCGCATCCCGGGCGGGAAGACCCCGGTGCAGATCGACGCGCTCGCCGACCTGCTGCCCAAGGTGCTGGACGAGGACCAGGCGCAGCTCCTGCGCGAGTCCCGCGAGCGCCGCGAGTCCCGCACGTCGGACGTCGCGACCATCGAGGAGGCCGCCGAGGCCGCCATCGCCGGTGGCTGGGCGCGCATCCCGTGGGCCGACCTGGGCCCCGAGGGCGAGGCCAAGCTCGCCGAGCAGGCCGTCTCCGTACGCTGCCTGATCGCCCCGGACGGGTCGGTTCCGGCGACGGACGACGCCCCGGGTACGCTCGCCATCGTCGCGCGCTCGTACTGAGTTCCAGGGCCACGCCCCCGGCGTGCGGCTTCGGCCGCGCACCGGGGGCGTGGCCGTCTTTGGTCCTCGTTACGTACCGACTCCTCCTGAGATCGACGCACCCGTCCTCCTCCGGACGCATGAGGCTGAACTGACTGGTACGTGCAAAAAATTTGGAATGGCCCGGAATCGGAACACCGGGGCACCCCGGCTCGTTGTCACGACGTGAGCACGACACCACCTGTTCTCGCCGCAGAGCTGGCGCAGGCGTGGGCCGACATTCAGCGGTACCACCCCGAGCTGCCTGACCTTGCCGCGCCCGAGTCCCTGATCGGAGAGTCCTCGTCCGCCTGCGGCGCCGAGCTCTCCTTCGAGCGACTGCTGCACGAGGCAGTCCACGGCATCGCAGCCGCCCGCGGAGTCCGGGACACCTCCCGGGCCGGCCGCTACCACAACCGCAGATTCCTCGCGATCGCCGAGGAGATGGGGCTGGACCACTCCGAGGAGCCGCACGCCAGCAGCGGCTTCTCCCTGGTCTCGCTCAATCCCGAGGCGAAGAAGCGCTACCGCCCCACCATCGAGCGGCTCCAGCGCGCCCTCAAGGCACACACGGTCGCCACCGCGGCCGACACCAAGCGCAGCTTCCGCGGCCCCGCCGCCCGCCACGGTTCCTCCGGCGGCGGCGTACGGGTCAAGGCGGTCTGCGACTGCGGGCGCAACGTACGCGTGGTCCCGTCGGTGCTGGCCCAGGCGCCGATCGTGTGCGGCGGCTGCATGAAGCCGTTCCGCATCCCGGACGTGGTCGTCACCGCGGCCGCCTCGTAACGGCCCGGGGCGGCTCCGGGCCGGGTCGGCGCGCCTCTCGCGGGCGAGCGTGCCGCAGGCGTATGGCACAATGGCTAGCTGTACTCGACAGTCGCATAGGACCCCTCTCTCCTCCGGCTGACGCGTCCATCGGGCACCCGAGTACCGCAACCCCACGTGGCATCTCATGTGCCCAACCACGTCAAGTTCAGGAGACACCACTCCAGTGGCAGTCAAGATCAAGCTCAAGCGCCTCGGCAAGATTCGCCAGCCGCACTACCGCATCGTCGTCGCCGACGCCCGTACCCGTCGGGACGGTCGCGCGATCGAAGAGATCGGTATCTACCACCCGACGTACAACCCGTCGCGCATCGAGGTCAACGCCGAGCGTGCGCAGTACTGGCTGTCGGTCGGCGCCCAGCCCACCGAGGCCGTGCTCGCCATCCTGAAGCTGACCGGTGACTGGCAGGCGCACAAGGGCCTCCCGGCCCCCGCGCCGCTGCTGCAGCCGGAGACCAAGGAAAGCAAGCGTCGTACCTTCGACGAGTTCGCCAAGGCCCTTGAGGGCATCGGCGAGACCAAGGGCGAGGCCATCACGCAGAAGGCTAAGAAGGCCGACAAGAAGGCGGACGAGGCTGAGGCCGCCGCCGAGTCGACCGAGGCCTGAGCATGCTCGAGGAGGCTCTTGAGCACCTCGTGAAGGGCATTGTGGACAACCCCGACGAAGTGCAGGTCGCCTCGCGCAACCTGCGCCGCGGGCAGGTGCTCGAGGTCCGGGTCCACCCGGATGACCTCGGAAAGGTGATCGGCCGCAACGGCCGCACCGCACGTGCCCTGCGTACCGTCGTGGGTGCCATCGGCGGACGGGGCATCCGCGTCGACCTCGTCGACGTGGACCAGGTCCGCTGAGAAGTTGAATCACCGGCACGGGCCGGGGAGGGCGTTCGTCGCCCACCCCGGCCCGAGTCGTTTCCGCCCGCGGGCGGAGTCACCATTGACCTGAGAAGCCACGACGGAGAGGTACACCTCCGCGGGAGCGGCGGCGGGTCGGCCGCGAAATGGAGAGGGACAGACAGTGGAGCTGGTAGTCGCGCGGATCGGCCGCGCCCACGGGATCAAGGGTGAGGTCACCGTCGAGGTACGGACCGACGAGCCCGAGCTGCGGCTCGGGCCGGGCGCCGTCCTGCGGACCGAACCGGCGTCGGCGGGTCCGCTGACCATCGAGACGGGCCGGGTCCACAGCGGCCGGCTCCTCCTCCGCTTCGCCGGCGTCAAGGACCGCACCGGCGCCGAGGCGCTGCGCAACATCCTCCTCATCGCCGAGGTCGATCCGGCGGAGCTGCCGGAGGAACCCGACGAGTACTACGACCACCAGCTGATGGACCTGGACGTCGTGCTCGCCGACGGAACCCCCGTCGGCCGCATCACCGAGATCTCCCACCTGCCCTCGCAGGACCTCTTCATCGTCGAACGCCCCGACGGCACCGAGGTGATGATCCCCTTCGTCGAGGAGATCGTCGCCGAGATCGACCTGGACGAGCAGCGCTGCGTCATCACCCCGCCGCCCGGGCTGATCGACGACCGCGCCGAGATCGCCTCCGCGCGTGACGCCGAGGCCGACGCGAACGCCGAGGGCGCTGCCTGATGCGGCTGGACGTCGTCACGATCTTTCCCGAGTACCTCGAACCGCTGAACGTCTCCCTCGTCGGCAAGGCGCGGGCCCGCGGACAGCTCGACGTACACGTCCACGACCTGCGGGACTGGACGTACGACCGGCACAACACGGTCGACGACACCCCGTACGGCGGCGGCCCCGGCATGGTCATGAAGACCGACCCGTGGGGCGAGGCGCTCGACACGGCACTGGCCGACGGCTACGAGTCCGGGGCGCACGGCCCGGTCCTGGTCGTCCCCACCCCCAGCGGTCGGCCCTTCACCCAGGAACTCGCCGTCGAGCTGTCCGAGCGCCCCTGGCTGATCTTCACGCCGGCCCGGTACGAGGGCATCGACCGCCGCGTCATGGACGAGTACGCGACGCGCCTGCCGGTCTACGAGGTGTCCATCGGGGACTACGTCCTGGCCGGCGGCGAGGCCGCCGTCCTGGTCGTGACCGAGGCCGTGGCCCGGCTGCTGCCCGGAGTGCTGGGCAACGCCGAATCGCACCGCGACGACTCCTTCGCGCCCGGCGAGATGGCCAACCTGCTCGAAGGCCCCGTGTACACCAAGCCCCCGGAGTGGCGCGGGCGCGGCATCCCCGAGGTGCTGCTCAGCGGCCACCACGGGAAGATCGCCCGCTGGCGCCGGGACGAGGCGTTCCGCCGCACCGCGCGGAACCGCCCGGACCTGATCGAGCGCTGCGAGGCCGCCGCCTTCGACAAGAAGGACCGCGAGATCCTGAGCATCCTGGGCTGGAAGCCGACCGCCGACGGCCGATTTTGGCGCAGGCCCGCCGCCGTGGAAGAATAGGCGGCTGTTGTGTGCTCGCAGGCGCCCCTGCCACAGGGGGACCGTCGTCGGCGACGTGACACGACTCCCGAATTCTCTACGGAAATCCGCACCGGCGACCTGTGGCGTCGTGCGAAGAAAGCAGACGAACTCCATGTCTCACCTGCTCGATGGCGTCAACGCCGCCTCGCTGCGCACCGACGTCCCGGCCTTCCGCCCGGGTGACACGATCAACGTGCACGTCCGCGTGATCGAGGGCAACCGCTCCCGTATCCAGCAGTTCAAGGGTGTAGTCATCCGTCGCCAGGGCTCTGGCGTCTCCGAGACCTTCACCGTCCGCAAGGTCTCCTTCAGCGTCGGCGTGGAGCGTACCTTCCCGGTCCACTCCCCGATCTTCGAGAAGATCGAGCTCGTCACCCGCGGTGACGTGCGTCGCGCCAAGCTGTACTTCCTCCGTGAGCTCCGCGGCAAGGCCGCGAAGATCAAGGAGAAGCGCGACCGCTGATCTCCGCTCCGGATCCAGTGGGCGGCCGGATAGGCTCGCCTGCGATGGACACCGAAGCAGATCTCACACAGCGCGGCCGCTCCGTCCCCGAGAAGGGGGCGGAGGGGTCGCGTTCTGTGTTTTCGGGGGTTCGGGCCTGGCGGCGTGCCGGGCTGCTCGGCGTGATCTGCGCCGTCTTCCTGCTGCTGCTCGGGAACTTCGTCGTCCAGCCCTTCCTGATCCCGAGCCACTCGATGGAACCGACGCTCCGGGTCGGCGACCGGCTCCTGGTCAACAAGCTGGCGTACCGGTTCGGCGACGAGCCGCGGCGCGGGGACGTGGTGGTCTTCGACGGCACCGGGTCCTTCGTGCGGGAACGCGCCGAGGGCAACCCGGTCGGCGAGATCCTGCGCGGCGCCGGATCGGCGCTCGGGCTGGCCCAGCCGCCCGACACCGACTTCGTGAAGCGGGTCGTGGGCGTCGGCGGCGACGACGTCGTGTGCTGCGACGCGGGCGGCCGGATCCAGGTCAACGGCGTCACGCTCGACGAGCCGTACCTCTTTCCCGGTGACACACCCTCGAAGGTGCCCTTCCGCATCGTCGTGCCACTGGGCACCCTGTGGGTGATGGGTGACCACCGGTCCCAGTCCCGGGACTCGCGCGACCACCTCGGTGAGCCGGGCGGGGGGATGGTGCCGGTGGAGAAGGTGATCGGGCGGGCCGACTGGATCGGTTGGCCCGTTTCGCGCTGGGGTTCCGTGGCGGGCGCCGGCGACGGGCCGGGCGGTGGCCCGCATGGGTAGCCGGGGGCGCCCGAAGGGCGGACGCAAGCCGGGATCGCGGTCGCAGGACCCCGCGGAGACCCCCTCCGGGCGGACGGCCCGCAAGCCGAAGCTCCCTTCCGGACGGACGGACTTCGGCGCGTGGCGCGGCATCGGCATGGAATCGGACGCCGCGGGGGCGGGGCCCGGACGGAAGCCGGACACCGGTTCGGGTTCGGGGTCGGGGTCGGCTTCTGGTTCCGGTTCCGGTTCCGGTTCGGGTGAGGGCGGAAGCAGGGCTGAGCGGCGGCGGGTGGCGCGGCGGGTCCGGCGGCGCCGGCGTACCCGCCGGGTGGGCGAACTGCCGCTGCTCGTGGTGGTCGCGCTGTGCATCGCCCTGGTGCTCAAGACCTTCCTGGTACAGGCCTTCTTCATCCCCTCCGGATCGATGGAACAGACGATCCGGATCGGCGACCGCGTCCTCGTGGACAAGCTGACGCCGTGGTTCGGCTCCGAGGTCCAGCGCGGGGACGTCGTCGTCTTCGAGGACCCCGGTGGCTGGCTGAAGGGGGAGGCGGCCAGGCCGCCCAAGGACCCGGCCGGGATCAAGCAGATCAAGGAGACCCTGACCTTCATCGGCCTGTTGCCGTCCGCCGACGAGCAGGACCTGATCAAGCGGGTCATCGGCGTGGGCGGCGACACCGTGAAGTGCTGCGACGACCGGGGCCGCGTGACCGTCAACGGCGCGCCGCTCGATGAGCCGTACGTGTCACCGGGCAACGCCCCCTCGGAGATCCAATTCGAGGTGAAGGTGCCGGCCGGACGGCTGTTCGTCATGGGCGACCACCGGGCCAACTCGGCCGACTCCCGGTTCCACCTGGACGAGGCGTTCGAGGGCACGATCGACGTGGAGAAGGTGGTCGGGGAGGCCGTGGTGATCGCCTGGCCCTTCGACCACTGGCGCAGGCTGGAGCAGCCGGCGACCTTCCTCACCGTGCCCGACCAGGCCCGGCGGGGCCGGCGGCGCGGGCCGGGCGGGCGCCGTGCGGGCACGCCGTTCGCATAGTGTGTCCTTGGTCTCCCGCGCCTTAGGGAACTCCCGCTCGTTAAGGGAGGGGAGGGCCCGTTTTCCCTTTGGAGCGGGCCGTGATTCTCGATTGAGGAGTGGATGTGGGGGATGTGGCAGTAGGCGCACGATCCGGACGCGACGAGGGCGAGGAGCGGCCGGACGACGCCGTCGAGCGCGAGGCCGAGGAGGACGCCGCAGAGGAGAGCCCGCAGCGTTCCTTCTGGAAGGAGCTGCCGCTCCTGATCGGTATCGCCCTGCTGCTGGCCCTGCTGATCAAGACGTTCCTGGTCCAGGCCTTCTCGATCCCGTCCGACTCGATGCAGAACACGCTGCAGCGGGGCGACCGGGTCCTCGTGGACAAGCTGACCCCGTGGTTCGGCTCGGAGCCCGAGCGTGGCGAGGTCGTCGTCTTCCACGACCCCGCGGACTGGCTGTCCGACCAGCCCACGCCGGAGCCGAACTTCGCGCAGAAGGCCCTCAGTTGGATCGGCCTCATGCCGTCCGCCGAGGAGAAGGACCTGATCAAGCGGACCATCGCCATCGGCGGGGACACGGTGTCGTGCAAGAAGGGCGGACCGGTCGTCGTCAACGGCAAGGAGCTCGACGAGCCGTACATCTTCCCCGGCAACAGCCCGTGCGACGACGCCCCCTTCGGGCCGATCAAGGTGCCCAAGGGCAAGATCTGGGTGATGGGTGACCACCGCCAGAACTCCCGGGACTCCCGCTGGCACATGCAGGACTCCACCCAGGGCTTCGTGCCGGTCGACAAGGTCGTCGGGCGCGCCGTGGTCGTCGCCTGGCCGGTCACCCGCTGGTCCACGCTGCCGATCCCGGAAACCTTCGACCAGCCCGGCATCGGCAACCAGGCCGCGGCGACCGCCCTCGGCCTCGGAGCCGCCGGACTGGCGCCCGTCGGGCTCGGCCCGGCCGCCCTCGGCCTCGCCGGGGCCGTACCGCTGGTGCTGTGGCGCCGGCGGAGGCTGACCAAGGGGCGTACCGCCCGGTAGGGTGCCGCCCAGGTCGACGATCTCCGAGGTGTGGGGGCGCTGCAATGGGCGGAACGCAGGCGAGCGGTACACGTATACGTGGTGGCAAGGATGGCCGCGGCGGTCTTGGCAACACGTTGTCGGGACTGGCCGTGGCCATCGGTTTTGTGCTCTTCCTCGGAGGGTTCGTATGGGGCGCGATCGTGTACCAGCCGTACACCGTGCCGACGGACTCGATGGTTCCGACGGTCAACCCCGGCAACCGGGTACTCGCCCAGCGGATCGACGGCGCCGAGGTGAGGCGCGGGGACGTGGTCGTCTTCAAGGACGCCCAGTGGAGCGATTCGCCCATGGTCAAGCGGGTCGTCGCGGTCGGCGGCGACACCGTGTCCTGCTGCGGCAAGGGCGGCCGGCTGACCGTGAACGGCAAGGAGCTGAACGAGGACTACCTGGCCCCCGCGCAGACCGACCCGGCGGCCGTGGCCGCCGGGACGGCGTCCGGGACCCCGTTCGAGGTGAAGGTGCCCGAGGGCAACCTCTTCCTGCTCGGTGACCGGCGCGGGGCCTCCCTGGACTCGCGGGCCCACCTCACCGAGGCCGGGCAGGGGACCGTGCCCCGCTCCGCGGTGACGGCGCGCGTCGACGCGCTGGCGTGGCCGTCGATGAGGATGCTGGACCCGGCCGACACCTACGCGGACCTGCCCGGCGGCATCTCGCAGCCCGGGCCGCTGCGGCTCCAGGTGACCGCGGTGGTGGCCGGAGCGGCGCTGGTGCTGCTGGGCGCCGCGTACGGGCCCCTGGCACGCCTTCGGGGGCGCGGCCGGCGGGAGCGTTCCGGTGGCCGCTGACCGGGCCGCTACGGAGCCGGGCGCGGGGCCGGGCGCGGAGCCGGGGCGGGAGCCCCGGAAGGTGTCCCGGGTGGTCCTGCTCGACCCCGCGGACCGGATCCTGCTGCTCCACGGATTCGAACCGGGGGACCCTTCCGACACCTGGTGGTTCACCCCCGGCGGCGGGCTGGAGGGGACCGAGACCAGGGAGGAGGCCGCGCTGCGGGAGCTCGCCGAGGAAACCGGGATCACCGAGGTGGACCTGGGGCCGGTGCTGTGGCGCAGGTACTGCGCCTTCCCCTTCGACGGGCGGCGCTGGGAGCAGGACGAGTGGTACTTCCTCGCCCGCACCGCCCGGACCGAGACCGTGCTGGACGGCCTCACCGAACTGGAACGGCGCAGCGTCACGGGAGCGCGGTGGTGGACCTCCGAGGAACTGCTGTCGGCGCGTGAGACGGTGTACCCGACCAGACTCGCCGAGCTGCTCCGCACACTGCTCGACGACGGCCCTCCGGGTGCTCCGGTGGTCCTGGCCCCGGAAATCGTTTAGGGGCACGGGGTGCCGGCGCACAATAGGGGGACGCACGGCTGAAGGGGAACATGCCATGAGTGCCGAGGACCTCGAGAAGTACGAGACCGAGATGGAGCTGAAGCTCTATCGGGAGTACCGCGACGTCGTCGGGCTGTTCAAGTACGTGATCGAAACCGAACGCCGGTTCTACCTCACCAACGACTACGAGATGCAGGTGCACTCGGTTCAGGGGGAGGTCTTCTTCGAGGTCTCGATGGCGGACGCCTGGGTCTGGGACATGTACCGGCCGGCCAGGTTCGTCAAGCAGGTCAGGGTGCTGACCTTCAAGGACGTGAACATCGAGGAGCTCAACAAGACCGACCTGGAGCTGCCGGGGGCCTGATCCGCGGCCTGATCCATGGCCTCCGGGGTTCGGCGGGGCGACATGGTTCCCCCGGGGGAGTGAGGGGGTTTTCCACAACCGTCCGCCTGTCCACCAAGATCCACACGGTGGGCGGGGACGCGGGATCTTCGGTGCCGGAGGTGGTGCCGGATGAACGCGAAGGGCGTGGCACAGCAGGCGTTGGGGCGGTACGGCGAGGACCTCGCCGCGCGGGCGTTGACCCGGGCGGGGATGACGGTGATCGCGCGGAACTGGCGTTGCCGGGGCGGCGAGGTCGACATCGTCGCGCGGGACGGGGACGCCCTCGTCGTGTGCGAGGTCAAGACGCGGCGCGTGGGGAACTTCGAACACCCCATGGCCGCGGTCCGGGCGGCCAAGGCCGCGCGACTGCGCTGGCTCGCCGAGCGCTGGCTCACCGACCACGGGGGACCGCCGCCCGGCGGAGTACGGATCGACCTGGTCGCGGTCCTGCTGCCGCAGCGCGGTGCGCCCGTGGTGGAGCACGTGCGGGGGGTGGCCTGATGGGGTTCGCCCGGGCCTGTTCCGTGGCCCTCGTGGGCGTCGAGGGCGTGGTCGTGGAGGTCCAGGCCGACCTGGAGCCGGGGGTCGCGGCGTTCACGCTGGTCGGGCTCCCCGACAAGACGCTGGTGGAGAGCCGGGACCGGGTGCGGGCCGCCGTGGTCAACTCCGGTGCCCAATGGCCGCAGAAGAAGCTCACCGTGGGGCTCAGCCCGGCGTCCGTCCCGAAGGCCGGAGCCCATTTCGACATCGCCGTCGCCGTGGCGGTCCTGGGTGCCGCCGAGGTGATCGACCCCTCCGTCATCGCCGACCTCGTCCTCATCGGGGAACTCGGTCTCGACGGCCGGGTCCGTCCCGTCCGCGGCATCCTGCCGGCGGTGCTCGCCGCCGCGGAGGCCGGCTACCGGCAGGTGGTGGTGCCCCAGCAGTGCGCCGCGGAGGCCTGCCTCGTCCCGGACGTGTCGGTGCTGGGCGTGCGGAGCCTGCGGCAACTGATCGCGGTGCTGACCGACGCGGAACCGCCCGAGGAGGAGCCGCCCGACCGGGCGGGGCGGCCCGACGCCATGCTCGCGGGCCTCGCCCTCCCGGGAGCCGGGCTCGGCACGGGTCTGGCACGGAGCGCGGGCGACGGCGGGGACCACCCGGACCTCGCCGACGTCGCCGGGCAGCGCGGAGCCCGCCGGGCCCTGGAGGTCGCGGCCGCCGGCGGCCACCACCTGTTCCTGAGCGGGCCCCCGGGCGCCGGGAAGACGATGCTGGCCGAGCGGATCCCCTGGATCATCCCGCCCCTCACCCGGCAGGACTCCCTGGAGGTGACCGCCGTGCACTCGGTCGCGGGAATCCTGCCGCCCGGGGAACCCCTCGTCGGCAGGGCCCCGTACTGCGCCCCGCACCACTCCGCGACCATGCAGTCCCTCGTCGGGGGCGGGGCCGGGATCCCCCGGCCCGGGGCGGTGTCCCTGGCCCACCGGGGCGTGCTGTTCCTGGACGAGGCCGCCGAGTTCAGTGCCAAGGCCCTCGACGCCCTGCGCCAGCCCCTGGAGGCCGGGCACGTGGTCATCGCCAGGGCCGCGGGCGTGGTGAGGTTGCCGGCCCGGTTCCTGATGGTCCTCGCGGCCAACCCCTGTCCCTGCGGGCGGCACACCGCGCTCGGATCCGGCTGCGAATGTCCACCCTCACTGGTCCGGCGCTACCAGGCCCGGCTGTCCGGACCCCTCCTCGACCGGGTGGACCTGCGGGTCCGGGTGGAGCCGGTCACCCGATCCGACCTCCTCGGCGGCAGCGGCCGGGGCGAGACCAGCGCCGTCGTCGCGGATCGGGTCCGGGAGGCCCGCGAGCGGGCCGCCGCCCGGCTCACCGACACGCCCTGGAAGCTCAACAGCGAAGTCCCCGGGTACGAGTTGCGGACCCGCTGGCCCGCCGGACCGGGCGCCCTGGCGGCGGCCGAGCGGGACATGGAGCGCGGACTGCTCACCGCCCGGGGCTTGGACCGGGTGCTGCGGGTCGCCTGGACCGTGGCCGACCTGCGGGGGCGGGACCGCCCCGACTCGCTGGACGCGGCCGTCGCGCTGGAACTGCGCACCGGGATCGCCCGGGGCGCGGTGCTCGCCGAGGGGGTGGCGCCGTGACCGCCGACGGACCCGACGCGCCCGACGCGCCCGACGGGCTGGACGCGGCGGACGGGCTGGGCACGGCGCACGGGCACGATGCGGAAACGCTGGCCCGGGCCGCGCTGACCCGGGTGCTGGAACCCGGGGACGAACGCGGCGGGCGCTGGCTCCGGGACATGGGCGCCGTCGGGCTGATGCGGCTGCTGACCGGCCCGGTGCGGGAGGCGGCCGCCCTGACCGGAGCGGGGCCCGAACGGCTCGCGGGATACCGAGGGCGGGCCGTCGCCGCCGATCCCCGACGCGACCTCGCGGAGGCCGCGGAGGCCGACTGCAGGTTCGTCCGCCCCGGATCCCCGGAGTGGCCGACCCAGCTCGACGACCTCGGCGACGCGCGCCCCGTCGGCCTGTGGCTGCGGGGCAGGCCCAACCTGCGGACCTGGGTCCTGCGTTCGGTCGCCGTCGTCGGGGCCCGCGCCTGTACCCCGTACGGGGCGCACATGGCGCAGACCCTGGCCGCGGGGCTCTCGGAGCGCGGCTGGGTCGTGGTGTCCGGGGCGGCGTACGGGATCGACGCCGCCGCCCACCGCGGCGCGCTCGCCGCGGGCGGCGCCACCGCGGCGGTGCTGGCCTGCGGGGTGGACGTGGCCTACCCGCGCGGGCACGCGGAGCTGCTCGGCCGGATCGGCGACCAGGGACTCGTCCTCGGCGAACTGCCGCCGGGCAGCCATCCCACCCCGAGCAGGTTCGTGCTGCGCAACCGCGTCATCGCCGCCCTCACCAGGGGCACCGTCGTCGTGGAGGCGGCCCACCGCAGCGGCTCGCTGGTCACGGCGCGGCGGGCCATGCAGCTCGGCCGCCTGACCATGGGCGTCCCGGGTCCCGCGACCAGCGGGCTGTCGGGAGGGGTGCACGAACTCCTGCGCGGCGAGGGGCTGCTGGTGACGGACGCCGCCGAGGTCGTCGAACTGGTCGGCGCCATCGGGGAGCTGGCACCCGAGCGCCGCGGCCCGGTACTCGCCCGCGACCTCCTGAACCGTGGCACCGCACGGGTGCTCGAAGCCCTGCCCGCCGGCCGGCCCGCGGACCTCGACGCGATCTCCCTCGCCGCGGGCGTCGGTACCGATGAAGTCATCGGCAGACTGTACGAACTTCACTCCCTGGGGTTCGTCGAACGGCAGGGCGACGCTTGGCAGTTGACCAGGCCGGGGCCGGGAGAGGGGGCGCAATCGGGAGCCGCCCGGCGAGGCGGTCGTTGACCTGGGGCGTTCCGGTGAAAGAGTGACGGCGATGAGAGACGCGGTCTTCCCGGTGGCAACCGCCGGGGCCGAGCGCCAGGCGCCGGTCCCGGGCCGCCCGCGCGAGTCCGGGCGCCCCGGCGGCCCCGTGCCATCCCGTACTCTTCGCGCACCGCGACACTTCCGTCACGCTACGCTCCCAAGGAATCCCGCTCCGGCAAAGGCGAAGCATGCCCCAGCACACCTCAGGGTCCGACCGCGCTGCGGTGCCCCCCGCTGCTCGTGGCAGCGTGCGGTCCACCGCGCCCTCGTCCCTGGAGGTCCTCTGGCGCTCATACAAGGACTCGGGTGACGAGCGGCTGCGGGAGCAGCTGATCCTGCACTACTCGCCGCTGGTGAAGTACGTGGCCGGCCGGGTCAGCGTGGGTCTGCCGCCCAACGTGGAGCAGGCCGACTTCGTCTCCTCCGGGGTCTTCGGCCTGATCGACGCGATCGAGAAGTTCGACATCGAGCGTTCCATCAAGTTCGAGACGTACGCGATCACCCGGATCCGCGGCGCGATGATCGACGAACTCCGGGCGCTGGACTGGATCCCGCGCTCCGTACGACAGAAGGCGCGGGCCGTGGAGCGCGCGTACGCCACGTTGGAGGCGCAGCTGCGGCGCACCCCCACCGAGGGCGAGGTCGCCGCGGAGATGGGCATCGCGGTGGAGGAACTCCACACGGTGTTCAGCCAGTTGTCCCTGGCCAACGTGGTGGCCCTGGAGGAGTTGCTGCACGTCGGGGGCGAGGGCGGTGACCGCCTCTCACTGATGGACACCCTGGAGGACCACGCCGCCGACAACCCGGTGGCGGTGGCCGAGGACCGGGAGTTGCGGAGGCTGCTCGCCCGCGCCATCAACACCCTGCCGGAGCGGGAGAAGACGGTGGTGACCCTCTACTACTACGAGGGCCTCACGCTCGCCGAGATCGGCAACGTCCTGGGCGTCACCGAGAGCCGGGTCAGTCAGATCCACACCAAATCGGTCCTCCAGCTGCGCGCGAAGCTGGCCGATGTCGGCCGCTGAGCCGAACAGCCCGTGATGACCTCGCAGAACCTCCGTAGAGTGGTCACGTGCCCAGGATTCGAGCGGCCTCCGTGGCCGAGCACCGGTCGATGCAGCGCGGCGCCCTGTTGGACGCCGCGCGTTCCCTGCTGTCCGAAGGCGGGACGGAGGCGCTGACCTTCCCCGCCCTCGCGGAACGCACCGGCCTCGCCCGGTCGTCCGTGTACGAGTACTTCCGCTCGCGCGCGGCTGTCGTCGAAGAGCTCTGCGCCGTGGACTTCCCCGTCTGGGCCGCCGAGATCGAAGCCGCGATGGAGGCGGCGCAGACGCCGGAGGCGAAGATCGAGGCGTACGTGCGCAGTCAGCTGGGACTGGTCGGGGACCGGCGACACCGGGCGGTGGTGGCGATCTCCGCGAGCGAGCTCGACGCGGGCGCGCGGGAGAAGATCCGCGCCGCGCACGGCGGCCTGGTGGCGATGATCGTCGAGGCGCTGGCGGCGCTCGGGCAGAACGAGCCGCGATTGGCCGCGATGCTGCTGCAGGGCGTCGTCGACGCGGCCGTCCGGCGGATCGAGCTCGGCGCCGCGGAGGACCCCGTCGTGGTCACGGACGCTGCTGTCGCCATGGCCCTGCGGGGCGTGCGCGGCTGATCGCCCGGGCGGGGGCCCGCTCCCCGACCCACCGGTTCGGGCCGGGGCGCCCGGCCCGTGGCCCCGGTTCGCCGGCCGCGGTCGAGACCTTCGGCTCGGCAGCGCGATCCGCCGGCAAGGGTGGGGCCAGGCCATGGCCGGGCGGCGCTCACGGGGGCTCAGGTCCGGTCCGGGGTTCCCGTCCCCTGTTCCCTGTTCCCCGTTCCCCGTCTTCGGTCTCCGCCGGTCCGGATCGACGTCATGACGGGTGGCCGTGACCGGGTCAATGCCCCGGCCCCCTTGCGGCCGACGGCCGACGGCCGACGGCCGACACCCCGGGCCACCGGCCGCCGTTCGGCTCCGGCCCCCTTGCGGCCGATGGTCGCCCCCACCCGGGCCGCCGGCCGTCGTCCGGCCCCGACCCCGCTCGCCGCTGCGGCGCGGGGCGGCGCTGCCGGGTTCGCGGTTCGGCGCGGGGGCGTGCGCGGAACCCCGTCCGCCGGCCTGTGGCCCGCGAAGTCACGGCGGACCGGTGTCGGTCGGTGCCGGGCGGGGAGGAGTCGCTGCCCGTGTCGGCCGCGAGGTGTCCTCCCGGTCGGGCGGGCGAGCCCTCGTCCGTCGGGGCCTTCGGGGCCGGCGTGGGTGTCGGTCCCTCGGGGCCCGTCGTGGTCGGGAGCAGTCGGGGCGTCGGGCGGGGGAGCAGGGCGAGCGGGTTGCGGTAGAGGTCCTCGCCCGCGAGCAGGCCCCAGTGCAGGCAAGGGGTCGCGCAGTGGGAGCCCTCGGTGAGGACCGCCACGACCTGGCCCGCCTCCACCGCCTCGCCCTCCGCGACCAACGGCCGGACCGGCTCGTAGGTGGTGCGCAGGCCGCCCGGGAGGGTGAGCGAGAGGACCCCGCGGCCTGCCACCGGCCCCGCGTGGTGCACCCGACCCGGGCCGACGGCGCGCAGCTCCGCGCCGACCGGGGCGGCCAGGTCGACACCCCGGTGCCCGGCCGCGTACGGGGTCGGCGGCGGGTCCCACCAGCGCAGCACGGACAGCGGCGCGGGCAGGGGTCGGCCACCGGGGGCCGCCCCCCGGGTTCCGGCCGGGCGCACGGGGCCGCCGTCCGCCGGGCCGGCGGCCCCGGCAGGGGGCGAGGCCGGCGGGCGGTCCGGCGGGGCGGGGGCGGAGGGCGCGGGGTGGGCGGCCGCGGGGACGGGCCGCGGGAGGAGCGCCGGGTGACCCCTCGGGGTGTGGCCTCCCGTCGGGGTCGGGGCGCGGGTCTCCGGGGCCGGGGCCCGTGGCTCCGGCAGCGGGTGGACGGCCGCGGCGAGGGCCCCGGGGCGGGGCGGCAGCGGGGCCCGTACCGCCGGTGCGAGGGGCAGGGACGTCAGGGCCACGAGCAGGATGAGCAGCAGTTTCGTCATGTCGCACAGGGTCCCGCCACCGGGGCTCGACGCGTCCGTGCCTGTGGACGGCAGCGGGGGTGTGGACAACGGCGTCACCCGGCATACCACCGGGTCCCGTACACTTCTTGTGGCGATCCGGGTCACCGGGTCGACTTCGCACGCCCCAGCACCGACCCGTACCAGGTCGGGTGAAAGCGCCTCTCGGTCCCTCTTCGGGGCAGGGCGCGTCGGGGCGTCAGGAACCAAACCGAGAAACCAAGGAGATGGCCATGGCCGTCGTAACGATGCGGGAGCTGCTGGAAAGCGGCGTCCACTTCGGTCACCAGACCCGTCGCTGGAACCCGAAGATGAAGCGCTTCATCTTCACGGAGCGCAACGGCATCTACATCATCGACCTGCTCCAGTCGCTGTCGTACATCGACCGCGCCTACGAGTTCGTGAAGGAGACCGTCGCGCACGGTGGCTCCATCATGTTCGTCGGTACGAAGAAGCAGGCCCAGGAGGCCATCGCCGAGCAGGCGACCCGCGTTGGCATGCCGTACGTCAACCAGCGGTGGCTCGGTGGCATGCTCACCAACTTCTCCACCGTCTACAAGCGCCTCCAGCGTCTGAAGGAGCTTGAGGCGATCGACTTCGAGGACGTCGCGGCCTCGGGTCTCACCAAGAAGGAGCTCCTGGTCCTCTCTCGCGAGAAGATCAAGCTGGAGAAGACCCTCGGTGGTATCCGCGAGATGTCGAAGGTTCCCAGCGCCGTCTGGATCGTCGACACCAAGAAGGAGCACATCGCCGTCGGTGAGGCGCGCAAGCTCCACATCCCGGTCGTCGCGATCCTCGACACCAACTGCGACCCCGACGAGGTCGACTACAAGATCCCGGGCAACGACGACGCGATCCGCTCCGTCACCCTGCTCACCCGCGTGATCGCCGACGCCGTCGCCGAGGGCCTCATCGCCCGTTCCGGTGCCGCCACCGGTGACTCGAAGCCGGGCGAGAAGGCCGCCGCCGAGCCGCTCGCCGAGTGGGAGCGCGACCTGCTCGAGGGCGAGAAGAAGGCCGACGACACCGAGGCCCCCGCGGCCGAGGCCGTTGTCGAGGCTGACGCTGCCGCCGAGGCCCCCGCGGCCGAGGCCGTCGCCGAGCCCGTCGTCGAGGCTCCGGCCGCCGACGCCGAGCAGGCCTGACCCTCTGAGAGAGCCCGGCGTTCATCCGCCGGGCACTCGCAGCACGGACGATGACGGCGGGGGAGCCGCGCCACGAGCGCGACTCCTCCGCCGTTCACCCGTAGATCTACGACTTCGAGAGAGAATCACAGACTCATGGCGAACTACACCGCCGCTGACGTCAAGAAGCTCCGCGAGCTCACCGGCGCCGGCATGCTGGACTGCAAGAACGCGCTCGTCGAGGCCGACGGTGACGTCACCAAGGCCAACGAGATCCTGCGCGTCAAGGGCCTGAAGGGTGTCGCCAAGCGCGAGGGCCGTTCCGCCGAGAACGGTGCCGTCACCTCCCTGATCGCCGCCGACGCCACCTCCGGTGTGCTGCTCGAGCTCAAGTGCGAGACCGACTTCGTCGCCAAGAGCGAGAAGTTCCTGGTCGTCGCCGACCAGCTCGCCGCCCACGTGGCCGCCACCTCCCCGGCGGACATCGAGGCGCTGCTGGCGTCCGAGATCGAGGCCGGCAAGACCGTCCAGGCGTTCGTGGACGAGGCCAACGCCAACCTCGGCGAGAAGATCGTCCTGGACCGCTTCGCGCAGTACCAGGGTGCCTTCGTGGCTTCCTACATGCACCGCACCATGCCCGACCTGCCCCCGCAGATCGGTGTCCTGGTCGAGCTGGACAAGGCCGACGCCGACCTGGCCAAGGGCATCGCCCAGCACATCGCCGCGTTCGCGCCGAAGTACCTGACCGCCGACGAGGTTCCGGCCGACGTCGTCGAGTCCGAGCGCCGCGTCGCCGAAGAGGTCACCCGCGCCGAGGGCAAGCCCGAGGCCGCGATCGCCAAGATCGTCGAGGGTCGCGTCAACGGCTTCTTCAAGGACGTCACGCTCCTGGGCCAGCCGTACGCGCTGGACAACAAGAAGTCCGTCCAGAAGGTTCTGGACGAGGCCGGTGTCACCCTGAAGCGCTTCGCGCGCATCAAGGTCGGCATCTGAGTCCGTCCGTAAGCGACGGACACCGGACCCCGATAGGGTCTGAAGCAGTCGTCCGCGCACGCGCGAGGCGACCGCAGATCTGACGAGGAGGCCATTGCCGAAGAGGGAACCCGCGAGGACCCACCGGCAATGGCCTTCTTCGTATGTGCACGAGGAGATCTCCATGAATCAGGGCGTGGACCCCCACACCGCTTCCGACGACAAGAGCGACCACGGCAAGAAGGGTCGCCGCTTCATGCTGAAGCTGTCCGGCGAAGCCTTCTCCGGCGGCGGCGGGCTGGGCGTCGACCCTGACGTCGTGCACGCCATCGCCCGTGAGATCGCGGCCGTGGTCCGTGACGGCGCGGAGATCGCGATCGTCATCGGCGGCGGCAACTTCTTCCGCGGCGCCGAGCTGCAGCAGCGCGGCATGGACCGCGCGCGGTCCGACTACATGGGCATGCTCGGCACCGTCATGAACTGCCTCGCCCTCCAGGACTTCCTGGAGAAGGAGGGCATCGACAGCCGGGTCCAGACCGCCATCACCATGGGTCAGGTCGCGGAGCCGTACATCCCGCTCCGTGCCGTCCGGCACCTGGAGAAGGGCCGCGTCGTCATCTTCGGCGCCGGCATGGGCATGCCCTACTTCTCCACCGACACCACGGCCGCCCAGCGCGCCCTGGAGATCGACGCCGAGGCCCTCCTCATGGGCAAGAACGGTGTCGACGGGGTCTACGACTCCGACCCGAAGACCAACCCGGACGCGGTGAAGTTCGACGCGCTGGAGTACAGCGAGGTGCTGTCCCGGGACCTCAAGGTCGCCGACGCCACCGCCATCACGCTGTGCCGCGACAACCGACTCCCGATCCTGGTCTTCGAACTCCTCGCCGAGGGCAATATCGCCCGCGCCGTCAAGGGTGAGAAGATCGGCACGCTCGTGAGCGACCAGGGCACCCGGGCCTGAGCGTTCCGTGACCGGGTCGTCCACCGGCCCGGTCCGGGCGGCCCGACCCGCCCCGCCCGCCCGAACCATCCATATCTGACATGCAGGAGCACGTGGTGATCGAAGAAATCCTCCTCGAAGCCGAGGAGAAGATGGAGAAGGCAGTCCTCGTGGCGAAGGAAGACTTCGCCGCGATTCGCACGGGCCGTGCGCACCCGGCGATGTTCAACAAGATCGTGGCGGACTACTACGGTGCCATCACGCCCATCAACCAGCTCGCGTCCTTCGCGGTTCCCGAGCCGCGCATGGCCATCGTGACGCCGTTCGACGCGTCGGCGCTGCGCAACATCGAGCAGGCGATCCGCGACTCCGACCTCGGGGTCAACCCGAGCAACGACGGCCGCATCATCCGGGTGACCTTCCCCGAGCTGACGCAGGACCGCCGCAAGGAGTACATCAAGGTCGCCAAGAACAAGGCCGAGGACTCCAAGGTCTCCATCCGGTCCGTGCGCCGCAAGGCCAAGGACGCCCTTGACAAGCTCGTCAAGGACAAGGAGGCCGGCGAGGACGAGGTGCGCCGCGCCGAGAAGGAGCTCGACGACACCACCGCGAAGTACGTCGCGCAGGTGGACGAGCTGCTGAAGCACAAGGAATCCGAGCTCCTAGAGGTCTGATGAACGACTCTCCCTGGGCCACGGAGCCGGTTCCGGCGGGTCCCGCATACGATGCGCTGGTGGGCCCGCACACTCGGCCCATGCCCATCGTGCCCGATGCCGCCGGCCGTGCCTTCGACGACCGGGAAGCACGCGATCGGGGGGCCGCCTTCGCGGGCGCCCCCCCGCTCCGCGCCGAGACGCCGTTGCAGGAGCCCATGCCCAGCCCTCCGCCTCCGCCTTCGCAGGCACCGCAGGACGCCTCCCCGCCGCCGCAGAAGAAGCGCGCGGGGCGGGATCTGCGTGCCGCCATAGGGGTCGGCGTCGGCCTCGGAGCGGTGATCTTCGCCTCGCTGTTCATCGTCAAGGCCGTCTTCGTCGGTGTCGTCGTCGTCGCGGTCGTGGTGGGCCTGTGGGAGCTCACCTCCCGGCTCCAGGAGAAGAAGGGCATCAAGGCGCCGCTCGTCCCGCTCGCGGTCGGTGGCGCCGCCATGGTCATCGCCGGCTACGTCCGCGGGGCCGAGGGCGCCTGGGTCGCCATGGCCCTGACCGCGCTCGCGGTCCTGGTGTGGCGGATGACGGAACCGCCCGAGGACTACCTCAAGGACGTCACCGCCGGCGTGTTCGCGGCGTTCTACGTGCCGTTCCTCGCCACCTTCGTCACGATGCTGCTCACCGCGGACGACGGCCCGCAGCGCGTGGTCACGTTCCTGGTCCTGACCGTCGTCAGCGACACCGGGGCCTACGCGGTGGGCTGGCGCTTCGGCAAGACCAAGCTGGCGCCGCGCATCAGCCCCGGGAAGACCCGTGAAGGACTGTTCGGCGCCGTGGCCTTCGCGATGGCCGCGGGCGCGCTGTGCATGGAGTTCCTGATCGAGGAGGGCTCCTGGTGGCAGGGCCTGATCCTCGGTCTGGCCGTTGCGGTCAGCGCGACCCTGGGCGACCTGGGCGAGTCGATGATCAAGCGGGACCTGGGCATCAAGGACATGGGCACGCTGCTGCCGGGTCACGGCGGCATCATGGACCGGCTCGACTCGCTCCTGCCGACCGCCCCCGTCGTGTGGCTGCTGCTGGCGGCCTTCGTCGGCACCGGTTGATCCACCCGCCGGTCCACGGCTGATCACCGGCCGATCCTCCGCCCCCCCGCGGTACCGGGGCGGCATCGGAGGAAAAGCTCCGGTCGGGCGGGGCGGTTACTCTTGAAGGGCGCGCTGCTTCTGCGGCGCGCCTTTCGTCTTACAAGGAGTACCTGCCATGGCCCGCCCCGTTCCGGGAGAGCTCACCTTCGTCGCCCCTCGTGGGGTCAAGAAGCCGCCCCGGCACCTCGCCGACCTCACCCCGGCCGAGCGCCGGGAGGCGGTGGCCGCGATCGGCGAGAAGCCGTTCCGGGCCAAGCAGCTCTCCCAGCACTACTTCGCCCGCTACGCCCACGACCCGGCGGAGTGGACCGACATCCCCGCGGCCTCCCGCGAGAAGCTCCAGCAGGAGCTGCTGCCCGACCTGATGAACGTTCTGCGGCACATCAGCTGCGACAACGACACCACCCGCAAGACCCTGTGGAAGCTGCACGACGGCACGCTCGTCGAGTCCGTGCTGATGCGCTACCCCGACCGGGTCACGATGTGCATCTCCTCGCAGGCCGGCTGCGGCATGAACTGCCCGTTCTGTGCCACCGGCCAGGCCGGCCTGGACCGCAACCTCTCCACCGCCGAGATCGTGCACCAGATCGTCGACGGCATGCGCGCCCTGCGCGACGGAGAGGTACCGGGCGGCCCGGCGCGCCTGTCGAACATCGTCTTCATGGGCATGGGCGAGCCGCTCGCCAACTACAACCGCGTCGTCGGCGCCATCCGTCGCCTCACCGACCCGGAGCCCGATGGCCTCGGCCTGTCGCAGCGCGGGATCACCGTCTCCACCGTCGGCCTGGTCCCGGCCATGCTCCGGTTCGCCGACGAGGGCTTCAAGTGCCGCCTGGCGGTCTCGCTGCACGCCCCCGACGACGAGCTGCGCGACACCCTCGTCCCGGTGAACACCCGCTGGAACGTCCGCGAGGTCCTGGGCGCGGCCTGGGAGTACGCCGAGAAGTCCGGTCGCCGGATCTCCATCGAGTACGCCCTGATCCGCGACATCAACGACCAGGCCTGGCGCGGTGACCTGCTCGGCAAGCTGCTCAAGGGCAAGCGGGTCCACGTCAACCTGATCCCGCTGAACCCGACCCCGGGCTCGAAGTGGACCGCCTCGCGGCCCGAGGACGAGAAGGCGTTCGTCGAGGCCATCGCCCGCCACGGCGTGCCGGTGACCGTCCGCGACACCCGCGGTCAGGAGATCGACGGTGCGTGCGGCCAGCTGGCCGCCTCGGAGCGATAAGGCCGAAATTCGGCCATGGTCGATCACATTCGGCCGCAGGGGTACCCTGTGGCCGAACCAATTTCATATTCCGACAGGGGAGCGCCACAGCGCTGAGAGTGCGGTATCCGTCATCCGCAGACCCTCTGAACCTCGCCCCGGTCATTCGGGGTAGGAAGTTCGGTCACCACTCATGCTGTTGCGCCCTGCCCGGCGTCCGCTCTCGCAGAGCGCCGGGCAGGGCCGCGTCTTCTCCTGGTCATCCCAGGAGGAATCAACCAGTGAGCACCACCAAGAAGATCGCGGGCGCCGCGCTCGCGGCCGCGCTCGGCGTCACCACGCTCAGTGCCTGCGGCGGCGGCGACGCCAACGACAAGACCGCCGGCGCGAGCGACGCCCCCAAGTCCAAGACGGTCACGCTCGTCTCCCACGACTCCTTCAACGTGACCGACTCGGTCCTGAAGGAGTTCGAGCAGCAGAGCGGTTACACCGTCAAGCGGCTGAAGTCCGGGGACGCGGGCACGGCGCTCAACCAGGAGATCCTCACCAAGGGCTCCCCGCGCGGCGACGTCTTCTTCGGTGTCGACAACACGCTGCTCTCGCGGGCCCTCGACAACGGGATCTTCACCCCGTACCAGGTCAAGGGCATGGACGGGATCAAGACCGAGTTCATGCTCGACCCGCAGCACCGCGTCACGCCGATCGACTCCGGTGACGTCTGCGTCAACTACGACAAGCAGTACTTCGCCGACAAGAAGATCGCCCCGCCGCAGACGCTGGACGACCTGATCAAGCCGGAGTACAAGAACCTGCTGGTCACGGAGAACGCCGCGACCTCCTCGCCGGGTCTCGGGTTCCTCCTCGCCTCCGTCGGCAAGTACGGCGAGGACGGCTGGAAGGACTACTGGAGCAAGCTCAAGGCCAACGGCGTCGAGGTCGTCGACGGCTGGGAGCAGGCATACAACGAGCGCTTCTCGGGCTCCGCGGGCGGCAAGAAGGCCAAGGGCGACCGTCCGCTGGTCGTCTCCTACGCCTCCAGCCCCCCGGTCGAGGTGCTCTACGGCGAGCCGCAGCCGGCCGAGGCCCCCACGGGCGTCTCCACCGGGACCTGCTTCCGCCAGGTCGAGTTCGCGGGCCTGCTGAACGGGGCGAAGAACCCCGAGGGCGGCAAGGCGCTCCTCGACTTCCTGGTGAGCAAGAAGTTCCAGGAGGACATGCCGCTCCAGATGTTCGTGAACCCGGTGGTCAAGGACGCGCAGCTGCCGGAGATCTTCACGAAGCACGGCGTGGTGATCGACAAGCCGGAGAACGTCACCCCGGACGCCATCGCCAAGAACCGTGAGCAGTGGGTCAAGGCATGGTCCTCGCTCGTCGTGAAGTAGGACGCGGGAGCTCCCCGAAGGAGAACGGGCGCGCCACCGCCGTCAGGCTCGGCCTGATGGCGGTGCCGCTCGTCTTCTTCGGGCTGTTCTTCGCCTACCCCGTGGCGGCGATCGTCGGCCGCGGACTCAAGACGGACTCCGGCTGGCAGTTCGGCCGGATCGGCGAGGTCCTGGCCCGGCCCGACATCGCCGACGTGCTGTGGTTCACCACCTGGCAGGCCCTCGCCTCCACGCTGCTCACCCTGCTGATCGCGTTGCCCGGGGCGTACGTCTTCGCGCGCTTCGAGTTCCCCGGCAAGCAACTGCTGCGCGCGGTCGTCACCGTTCCGTTCGTGCTGCCGACGGTGGTCGTCGGCACGGCCTTCCTGGCGCTGGTCGGGCGCGGCGGTCTGCTGGACGAGCTGTGGGGCGTCCGCCTCGACACCACCGTCTGGGCGATCCTGCTGGCGCACGTCTTCTTCAACTACGCCGTGGTCGTCCGTACGGTCGGCGGGCTCTGGGCCCAGCTCGACCCCCGTCAGGAGGAGGCGGCCCGCGTCCTCGGCGCGGGACGCTTCGGGGCCTGGCTCCGGGTGACGCTGCCGGCGCTCGGGCCCGCGGTCGCCGCCGCCTCGCTGATGGTCTTCCTGTTCACCTTCACCTCCTTCGGCGTCGTGCAGATCCTGGGCGGTCCCGCGTACTCCACCCTGGAGGTGGAGGTCTACCGGCAGACCGCGCAGCTGCTGGACCTGCCGACGGCCGCCGTCCTGACGATGGTGCAGTTCGTCGCGGTCGGCGCGATCCTCGCCCTGCACGCCTGGACCGTGCGCCGGCGGGAGACCGCGCTGCGGCTGGTCGACCCGGCGGGCACGGCGCACCGGCCGCGCGGCTGGGCCCAGCGGAGCCTGCTCGGCGGGGTGCTGCTGACGGTGGCGCTGCTGATCGTGCTGCCTCTGGGCGTACTCGTCGAACGGTCCTTCGACGCCCCCGGCGGCTACGGGTTCGGCTTCTACCGGGCCCTGCAGGACGCGGGCTCCGGTGGCGGAACGTTCCTCGTGCCGCCGCTGGAGGCCATCGGGAACTCACTGCGCTACGCCTTGGCCGCCACCGCCATCGCCCTGTTCATCGGTGGCCTCGCCGCCGCCGCGCTGACCCGGCGCGGCGGGCGCTTCGTGCGCGGCTTCGACGCGCTGCTGATGCTCCCGCTCGGGGTGTCCGCCGTGACCGTCGGCTTCGGCTTCCTGATCACCATGGACGAACCCCCGCTGGACCTGCGGACCTCCTGGATCCTGGTGCCGCTCGCGCAGGCGCTCGTCGGGGTGCCCTTCGTCGTACGGACCATGCTGCCGGTGTTGCGGGCGGTGGACGGACGGCTGCGGGAGGCCGCGGCCGTGCTGGGCGCCTCACCGCTGCGGGCCTGGCGCGAGGTGGACCTGCCGCTGGTGCGGCGGGCGCTGCTGATCGCGGCGGGCTTCGCGTTCGCGGTGTCCCTCGGCGAGTTCGGGGCGACCGTCTTCATCGCCCGGCCGGACAGCCCGACCCTGCCCGTGGCCGTCGCCCGGCTGCTGGGACGGGCCGGTGAGCTGAACTACGGGCAGGCCATGGCCCTGAGCACGATTTTGATGCTGGTGTGCGCGGTGTCCCTGCTGGTGCTGGAGCGGCTGCGCCCCGACAAGACCTCGGGAGAGTTCTGATGACCCTGCTCCGCCTCGAAGGGGTGACGGTCCGCTTCGGCGGGCGCGCGGTCGTGGACGCCGTCGACCTGGAGGTCGCCGAGCACGAGATCGTGTGCGTGCTCGGGCCGAGCGGGAGCGGCAAGTCCACCCTGCTGCGGGTGGTGGCCGGCCTCCAGCGGATGTCGGCCGGCCGGGTCCTGCTGGCCGGGGCCGACCAGGACGCGGTGCCCGTCCACCGGCGGGGCGTCGGGCTGATGTTCCAGGACCACCAGCTGTTCCCGCACCGCGACGTCGGCGGGAACGTCGCCTTCGGCCTGCGGATGCGCGGCTCCGCGAAGAAGGCCTACGAGGGCCAGGTCGCCGAGCTGCTGGAGCTGGTCGGGCTCCCCGGAGCCCAGGGCCGGGCCGTGGCCTCGTTGTCCGGGGGCGAGCAGCAAAGGGTCGCGCTGGCCAGGGCGTTGGCCCCGTCGCCGCGGCTCCTGATGCTGGACGAGCCGCTGGGCCAGCTGGACCGGGGGCTGCGCGAGCGGCTCGTCGTCGAGCTCCAGGGGCTCTTCTCCCGGCTGGGCACGACCGTGCTGGCGGTGACCCACGACCAGGGGGAGGCCTTCGCGCTGGCCGACAGGGTCGTGGTGATGCGGGACGGGCGGATCGCCCAGACGGGCACCCCGCTGGAGGTGTGGCAGCGGCCCGCGTCGGAGTTCGTCGCCAGGTTCCTCGGCTTCGAGAACGTGGTCCCGGCGACCGTGACGGCGGGGGGCGCCGCCACCCCGTGGGGCAAGGTCCCCGTACCGGCGGGATCGGCGGAGGGCGAACGGCAGCTGCTGATCAGGCCCGCCGGGGTGCTCCTGCGGGAGGAGGGGCTGCGCTGCGAGGTGCTGTCCCGCACCTTCCGCGGCACGCACGTCGCGCTGTCGCTGCGGCCCGAGGCAGGGCCCGTCCTGGAGGCCGAATGCGGGCTGGCCGGGGCGCCGGCGGTGGGCGACCGGGTGTCGGTGGCTTTCTCCCCGGCAGAGGTGGTCGTACTGCCGACGGGGACCGGCTGAACCCCGGCAGGAAGCGGCGG